>NZ_LZSW01000018.1:0-275733 GCF_001665615.1 Mycobacterium sp. 852014-52144_SCH5372336 | reverse complement strand
CACCGAGGTGTATAAGAGACAGCGGCGGAGGAGGCGGTGGCGGCAACTCGTTGAGATACGAAAGCGGGTCCGCGCAGCCGGTCACATCGACGAACCTGCCGCCGACCGAACCGCAGAGCGTTGCCTCGGCGCTCGGCGGGTTCACGGTCACCAATCCCCCGGCGAACAAGGCCGCAGCAGCGCACAGCACTACCTTGCGCACATCTCCTCCCTCCGGCGACGTGCCAAGCGCCGTCGCCCGACCCGATTGTGGCAGTGACGCACGCGTCAGGGGGCCGAATGCGCGATCGGCGAGTCGCCGTAACGAACCCCTCAGCGTCTTCGATGTCTACTGCGATGCCCGAACCATTCCTTCCTGTATGGTGGCCGCATCCGGCTCCGAACAGGATCACCAGCCGTACATCTAGCTCACCTATTCACCATTTGCTACATCTTGGCGTCCGGCCTCAGCGCAGCGGCGAGACACACTCGGTTCGGAAGGCACCCACAGCCGCGCTACCCGTGGCACCGGCGAGGGATCAATGCTAGGCTAAACGCGCGTCTTGACTTTGCATTTACAGTGTGGCACAACAACTCTCACGCACTCACGCGAGCTTGATCGATTCCACGATCGGTGCGCGATACCTGCCCGAACCGGTTCGTTCGTCCATGCCGATGCAAAGCATAGGGAAACACCTGATTCCTCGCGGCCTGCTCCTCACTAGGTTTGCCATGGCGTCCGGTGCGCAGCACCCGAACCGCATTTCCGTCGATGGTTTCCAGCAGGGGGGACTAGCAGTCGTGGCCGTGAACACCGAGCTGTCGAACAACCGGCACCGTGTGCGCAAGATACTCAGCCGGATGGCGGCCGTCCCGCTGGCCTTGGCGGCGGGTTTCGCGATCTGCGCGGCCCCGGCGAACGCGGCCGAGGCGTGGCAGCGGCAGAGCCCGCCGCTGTCGACGCCGTGGACGCATCTCGTCGGACCCAACAACGCCCTGCCGGAATACCCCCGTCCACAGATGGCGCGGGCGCGCTGGCTGAACCTGAACGGGGTGTGGGCCTACACCGGGCGCTCGCAGGACACCGCGGTGACGACGCCGCCGCCGGCCAAGGAGTTCGACGAGAAGATCCTCGTGCCCTACCCCACGGAGTCGGCGCTGTCGGGGATCAAGCGTCATGACGACCAGATGTGGTACCGCAAGAACTTTCAGGTGCCGGGCACCTGGCGCGGACAGCGGGTACTGCTGCACTTCGGCGCGGTCGACCAGACCGCGACGGTGTGGGTCAACAACAAGCGTGTCGCCCACCACGAAGGCGGATTCACCGCGTTCAGCGCCGACATCACCGACGCGCTGCGCTGGTCGGGCACCCAGGAGATCGTCGTGCGCGCCGAGGACCGCAACGAAGCCGCACCGTTCGCCGTCGGCAAGCAGCGCAACGATCCTGAGGGTCTCTTCTACACCGGCGCGTCCGGCATCTGGCAGACGGTGTGGATGGAACCCGTGCGCGCCGCCCACGTTGAGAAGCTCGACGTCACAGCGGATTTAAAGGGTTTCACCGTCACAACGCGCTCCACGGGAACGACCAACGAACACGCCGAGGTGATCGTGTCGGCTCCCGACGGTCCGACGTTGGCCCGCAACTACGGGGAACCGGGTAAGCCGGTGCGCGTGCAGGTTCCGGACCCACGCCTGTGGACACCGGACGACCCGTACCTCTACGACCTGCAGGTGAGGCTGGTCACTCCCGAAGGCAAAGTCGTCGACGAGGTCGCCAGCTACGGCGGTTTGCGCACCATCAGCACGGTCAGAGACCCGCAGGGCCGTCCGCGAATCGCGTTGAACGACAAGATCACGTTCCTGCACGGCCCGCTGGACCAGGGCTACTGGCCCGACGGCATCTTCACCGCTCCCACCGACGACGCGCTGAGGTTCGACCTCGAACGCACCAAGGCGCTCGGCATGAATTTCGTGCGCAAGCACGCGAAGGTGGAACCGGCGCGCTGGTACTACTGGACGGACAAGCTCGGGCTGCTGGTGTGGCAGGACATGCCGTCGCTGGACGTGTCCCTCGACGTCCCGGTTGGTCCCGCACCGGATCCGTCGCCTGCGGCGAAGGTCAACTTCGAACGTGAACTCGTTGAGATGATCGATCAGTTGCGAAGCGTCACTTCGATCGTCGGCTGGGTCCCCTTCAACGAAGGGTGGGGCGAGTTCGACACCGCGCGGATCGCAGGCGTGGCCAAGGCCGCCGACCCGACCCGGATGGTGAACGCCAACAGCGGGGTGAACTGTTGCAAGTCGCGGCCCGACAGCAGGGCCGGCGATGTGTACGACGACCACACCTACGTCGGCCCCGGTCGCCCGGTCCTGCACGACAACCCGGCCACCCCGCGCGACGAGCGCACGATGCTCGGCAACCGCCCGATTCCGCTGGAGCACCGGGTCGTGGTGAACGGCGAGTACGGCGGCCTCGGGCTGATCCCCCACGGCAACCGCTGGCCCGGCAGGCCGCAGGCCTACGAAATGACCGACAGCCGATCACGATTGACCGAGCGCTACGTCCAGGTGAGCCGCGACCTCGAGGACGAGGTCCGAAAGGGCGGCCTGTCCGGCGCCATCTACACCCAGACCACCGACGTCGAGAACGAGGTCAACGGGTACATGACCTACGACCGCTGGCTGGTCAAGATGTCGCTGCGGACGGTCGCCGAACGCAACCGCGCCGTGATCGCCGCGGGGGCAAAGGTCGACGAGCCGGTCGAGCGTCGCTGAGTCACAAGGTCCGGGTGCTGACGAAGGCGCATTGACCTCCGCTCAGCGGGTCGGTGAACTCGATGCGTTGCGCGAGAAGCTGCAACGGCCGCGAAAAGTCTTCCGGTGCGACGTCGATCACCTCGGGATATAGCGGATCGTTGACGATCGGCAGGCCCAGCGAGGCCATGTGCACCCGCAGCTGATGCGTCCTTCCGGTCCGCGGCGTCAACCGGTACAGTCCGCCGCCGAGATGGTCGACGAGTGTCTCGGCGTTCGGCTCGCCCGGCTCCTCCACCGCCTGTAACTGTCCGCGCCGCTTGACGATCCGGTTGCGCACTACGAGTGGGAACTCCAGCGCAGGATCGTTTGCGGCCCGCGCGAGATACGTCTTGCGCACCCCACCGCGCGCGAACATGGTCTGATACGCGGCGCGCGACTCGCGACGCGTCGTGAACAGCAGCACACCGGCAGTCAACCGGTCCAAGCGATGCGCCGGCGACAACTCCGGCAGGTCCAGTTCGCGGCGCAGCCGCACCAGCGCCGTCTGCGCAACGTGGCGACCGCGCGGCATCGTCGCCAGGAAGTGCGGTTTGTCGACCACCACGATGTCGTCGTCTCGGTGCAGGACGGGGATGTCGAACGGCACCGGAACCTCGTCGCGCAGTTCGCGGTACAGGTACACGAACGCACCGGGCGGCAGTACGGTCCCCGCGGTCACGACGTCGCCGTCGGCGGTCACCACCTCCCCCGCAAGCACTTTGGCCGCGGCCGCCTCACCGAACCGGTCGGCCAGCTCGACCAGGACCGCGCCGCCACGCAGCCGCACCCGTGCCGGACCCAACCCGTCCCGCACGGGCAGCGGCGCCGGACGCCTCAATGCCTGCGCCTCAATTGAGCGGAACGGGTTCGAGGATCTCAGCGCGCGCCTCCGGTGCCGCCGCCCGTAACTCATCGGCGCACTCGTCGTCGGGTTCCTGCTGCGAGCGGATCTCCGCATCCACCCGCGCCAGGTAGGTGTTGACCTCGCGGTCGATGTCCTCGTCGCTCCAACCCAGCACTGGCGCAACCACTTCGGCGACCTCGCGCGCGCAGTCCACGCCGCGGTGCGGGTACTCGATCGAGATCCGCATCCGCCGGGCCAGGATGTCCTCCAGATGCAACGCGCCCTCGGCGGCCGCGGCGTAGAAGGCCTCGACCTTCAGGTAGACGGGCGCCTCGGTGATGGGGGTCAGCAGTTCGGGATTGCCCTCGGCCATCTGCAGCACCTCGCCGATCAGCGAGCCGTACCGGTCCAACAGGTGGCGCACCCGGTACGGATGCAGGTCGTAATGCTTTCCGACGCTTTGGGTTTGGTTGATCAAGGCGAAGTAGCCGTCGGCGCCCATCAGGGGAACCTTTTCGGTGATCGAGCGCGCCACCCGCGCCGGGATGTACTCGGCCGCAGCGTCGATGGCGTCCTCACCCATCACCCGATAGGTCGTGTACTTGCCGCCGGCGATCGCGACCAGACCCGGGGCGGGCACCGCGACGGCATGCTCGCGCGACAGCTTCGAGGTCTCCTCGCTCTCGCCGGCCAGCAGCGGTCGCAGCCCGGCGTAAACGCCGTCGATGTCGTCGTGGGTCAGCGGCGTCGCCAACACCGTGTTGACGGTTTCGAGGAGGTAGTCGATGTCGACCTTGGTGGCCGCGGGGTGCGCCAGGTCCAGATTCCAGTCGGTGTCGGTGGTCCCGATGATCCAGTGCGTGCCCCACGGAATCACGAACAGCACCGACTTCTCGGTGCGTAGAATGATCGCCACCTCGCTGACGATCCGGTCGCGCGGCACCACGATGTGCACGCCCTTGGAGGCGCGCACCCGAAATCGCCCGCGCTGCTTGGACAATGCCTGGATCTCGTCGGTCCACACGCCGGTGGCGTTCACGACGACGTGCCCGTGCACCTCGGTCACGGCGCCGTTCTCGGAGTCGCGGACCTCCACGCCGGTGACGCGGTCACCCTCCCGCAGCAACGCGACCACCTGTGTCGAGGTCCGCACCACGGCGCCGTAGTGCGCGGCCGTGCGCGCCACCGTCATCGTGTGGCGTGCGTCGTCGACCACCGTGTCGTAATACCGGATGCCGCCGATCAACGACGACCGCTTGAGTCCCGGTGCCAGCCGCAGCGCTCCGGACTTCGTCAGATGCTTCTGCGCCGGGACCGATTTCGCGCCGCCCAACTGGTCGTAGAGGAAGATGCCCGCCGCGACGTACGGACGCTCCCACCACCGATTGGTCAGCGGGAACAGAAACGGCAGCGGTTTGACCAGATGCGGCGCCAACGTCGTCAGCGACAGTTCGCGTTCGTGCAACGCCTCGCGCACCAACCCGAACTCCAACTGCTCGAGATAACGCAGTCCGCCGTGGAACATCTTCGACGAGCGACTCGAGGTGCCCGACGCGAAGTCGCGCGCCTCGACAAGCGCGACCTTCAGACCGCGCGTGGCCGCATCCAGTGCCGCACCCGCCCCGACGACTCCCCCGCCGATCACGACGACATCGAACTGCTCGCTGCCGAGCCGCTCCCAGGCCTCGGCCCGTTGCTGGGGACCCAGAAGCGTCTGCCCGTTGGCCGGGATCGGGTCACTCACCGGATTGGCTCCTAGTTACTCGTGGGTACGCTCGCCCGTCCAGGCTACGTGGACTCAGTCCAGATCGTCGTGCGCCATCAGGCGGCGGCCCGCTTCGGTGATCGACCCGGACAGCGACGGGTAGACCGAGAACGTCTGCGCCAGATCCTCGACGTCGTTGCCGTTCTGCACGGCCAGCGCGATCGGCATGATCAGCTCCGATGCGATCGGCGCGACCACCACACCACCGATCACCACTCCGGTCGCCGGGCGGCAGAAGATTTTGACGAAACCGCGCCGCAGGCTCGACATCTTGGCGCGGGCGTTGGTGTTGAGCGGCAGCGTGATCGTTCGCGCCGCCACCGATCCGTCGTCGATTCTGGACTGCGGGACCCCCACCGCGGCGATCTCGGGCCGGGTGAACACCGCCGCGGCGACCGTCCGCAACCGGATCGGTTCGAGCCCCTCGCCCAGCACGTGGTACATCGCGATGCGGCCCTGCATGGCGGCCACCGACGCCAGCAGCATCAGGCCCGTGCAGTCGCCGGCGGCGTAAATGCCGGGCACCCCGGTGCGCGACACCCGGTCGACCTTCAGATAGTCGCCCTCACCGAGCTCGATGCCCACCCGTTCGAGGCCAAGGCCGCTGGTGTTGGGCACCGACCCGACCGTCATCAACGCGTGGCTGCCCTCCACGGTGCGCCCGTCGGTCATCGTGACCAGCACGCCGGAGCCGTTGCGCGTGACCGACTGGGCGCGCGCGTTCTTGACCAACGTCACACCGCGGTCGCTCAGCGCGTCCTCGAGCACGGCGGCGGCGTCGGAGTCCTCGTGCGGCAGGATCTGGTCGCGGCTGGCGACCACCGTCACCTTGACCCCGAGTTCGGTGTAGGCGTTGACGAACTCCGCGCCGGTAACACCGGAGCCGACGACGACGAGGTGTTCGGGCAGCTCATCGAGGTCGTAGAGCTGGCGCCAGTTGAGGATGCGTTCGCCGTCGGGTTCGGCGCCGGGCAGCACGCGGGGGCTGGCGCCGGTGGCGATCAGCACGACGTCGGCCTTGATCGTGCTGACGGTGCCGTCGTGCTCGGTCACCTTGACCGTGTGGGTCGCCATCCCCGCCATGTCGTCGACCAGTTCACCGCGACCGGCGATCAGCGTGACGCCGTCGTTGCGCAGCCGTTCGGCGATGTCGGCGGACTGCGCGGCGGCCAGCGTCTTGACCCGCTCGTTGAGCTTGGACAGCGCGATCTCGGCGTCGGAGAACTCCAGCGCATACCCGAGGTCGGGGGCCCGACGCAGCTCGGTGCGCACACCGGTGGACGCGATGAACGTCTTGGACGGGACACAGTCCCACAGCACGCAGGCGCCGCCGATGCCGTCGGAGTCGATGACGGTGACCTCGGCAACTTCGGGTCCACGGGCCGCGGCGACCAGTGCGGCCTCATAGCCGGCGGGCCCGCCGCCGATGATCACGATGCGGGTTGCCACGTCCCCAACCTAACGAAGCGGGAGGTTGATCGCCCGCGCGGCGCGCGAACCCTTAGTCTTTCCTGGTGCCGCTCTATGCCGCTTACGGATCGAACATGCATCCGGAGCAGATGTTGCAGCGCGCACCTCATTCTCCGATGGCGGGAACGGGCTGGCTGTACGGCTGGCGTCTGACGTTCGGCGGGGCGGACATCGGCTGGGAGGGTGCGCTCGCCACCGTCGTCGAGGATCCGACGTCGAAGGTCTTCGTCGTGCTCTACGACATGACCAAGGACGACGAGTCCAACCTGGATCGCTGGGAAGGCTCGGAACTCGGTTTTCACAAGAAGATCCGCTGCCGGGTGCATCGCATCTCGTCGGACACCGACTTCGAGCCCGTGCTCGCCTGGCTGTACGTGGTGGACGCGTGGGAGGGTGGTTTGCCGTCGGCGCGCTATCTCGGCGTGATGGCCGACGCCGCCGAAATCGCAGGCGCGCCAGCCGAGTACGTGCACCATCTGCGGACCCGACCCGCACTCAACATCGGCCCGGGCTCCTAGCCCCAGTGCCGCGAGCGACCGTGTTTGTCCCGCGACACGCCGTACTTCGCGGACAATTCGCGGTCGCTCACGCCGCGCGAGCGCGCCGAAGCTGCCTGTCGATGCGATCGACCAACTGCCACTGCCGGTGGCGGACGTCGTCGAAAACGATCGCAATCACCGTCCAGCCGACGTCGAGCAGCGCTGCACTCCGCCTGCGGTCGCGCCGCATGGCCTCGGGGTCGCTGTGCCAATCGACGCCGTCGTACTCGACGGCCACGTGCACGTCGGGCCACGCGAAGTCCAGGCGCCGCAGCTCGCCGTTACCGTCGACGACCTCGTATTGAAGCTCGGGTGTCGGCAGGCCACCGTCGATCATCGCGAGGCGCGCTTCGCTCTCCATCGGCGACTCCGAACGCGCGTCGGCCAAGGCGATCAACTCCCGCACGGCGACGATGCCGCGTCGCCCCGCCTGGGCGACCGCGGCCCGCCACAACTCGGTCCGATTGCAGGTGCCGCTGCGCAGAGCCGCGTCCAAGGTGGCCAGTGCCCTCGGGCGGCGTTGGGAGCGGGCGACTTCCACGGCGGTCCATGCCGGCGTCGTTGCCGGTCTGCCGCCGACGACACCCAGCGGCGCACCCTCACGACGATGAACGACCAAGCCGTCGCTCGACCGCAACCGTGAGCCCGCCGGGCTGAGCACGTGGAGGTCGGCCGGCTCCTCGGTATCGAAGCCGTACAACGCCGCGGCCGTGTGCAGGCACGCCGCGACCGGCCTTCCGCAGCGGAAGTCCAGTCCCCGCAACCGCAACATGTCGTCGGGTTCGTCGAGGCAGTAGACACCCGGCCAAAGTCGTTGCAGCGGACCGGTTTCGAGCGCCGCCTCGAAACTCCGTCTGGTCATGTGCTGCAGAATCTGGCCGCTGGACGCCAGTCCTGCCTGGGCGCTGAAGAGTCGCAGCAACTCTGGGTTCACCCGCCGATCGTCAACGACGAACGCTCATCGGCCGCGGGTGTCGCACGCGAATGTGGATGAAGCGCGCTTTGGGGACAATCAACCGCCGCGAGCGACCGCTTACTGTCCGCTCATAGCGGCGTGTCGCGGGGCAGACACGGTCGCTCGCGGGGCAGAGGGCAGGGCCTAGAACGCGGCGGCGTGGTCGATGATGTTGACGAGCACCCGCACGCCCACCGCGAGCGCGCGCTCGTCGAGGTCGAACGTCGGCTGATGCAAATCCAACTGGGGTCCTCGACCCGTCCACACACCCAGCCGGGCCATGGCGCCCGGCACTTCCTCCAGGTACCACGAGAAATCCTCGCCGCCACCGGACTGCCGGGTGTCGGCCAGCACGTCGGGGCCGATCGCCTCGATCGCATGGGTGAGAATGCGTGTCGAGATCTCCTCGTTGACCACCGGCGGCACACCGCGACGGTACTGCACCGTATGCTCGACGTGCAGCGGCGCCAACAAAGACGAAATGATCTCCCGCACAATCGCTTCGAGCGTTTCCCAGGTGTCGCGGCTCGCGGTCCGGATGGTGCCCGCCAACGTCCCCGTCTGCGGGATCGCGTTCGCGGCGACGCCCGCGTTCACCGCACCCCACACCATCACGGTGCTGTTGCGCGGATCGATGCGACGCGACAGCACGCCAGGCACGCCGGTGATCAACGTGCCGAGCCCGTAGACGAGGTCGCCGGTGAGATGCGGTCGCGAGGTGTGACCGCCGGGCGAATGCAACGTCACCTCGAGCTGATCGGCGGCCGACGTGATGGGGCCGGGCCGCATCGCCACCTTTCCGACCGCCAGCCGCGGGTCACAGTGCAACGCGAAGATCCGCGACACCCCCGACAGCGCGCCCGCGGCGATCGCGTCGATCGCGCCGCCCGGCATCAGCTCCTCGGCGGCCTGGAAGATCAGCCGCACCCCGACGGGAAGTTCGGGCACCGACGCCAGCGCCAGCGCCGCGCCCAGCAGGATCGCGGTGTGCGCATCGTGCCCGCAGGCGTGCGAGACGCCCGGCACCAGCGACGCGTAGGGCGCGCCGGTGCGGTCGGCCATCGGCAACCCGTCCATATCGGCACGCAAAGCGATCCGCGGCCCGTGCTCGGGCCCGAAGTCGCACGTCAAGCCGGTGCCACCGGGCAGCACCTTCGGGTTCAGGCCCGCGTCGGCCAGCCGCGATGCGACGAACTGGGTGGTCGCGAACTCCTGGCGCCCCATCTCCGGATGCATGTGGATGTGGCGGCGCCACTCGACGAGGTCGTCGAAGTGGGCCGAGAGCCACCGAGCGGCGGCGTGGGGCAGCACGCTCACGATGCCCGCCTCGCTTGCAGTTCCAGTACCCGGTCGCGTTCGTGGGGTGTCTCGGCCAACCGCACAACCGTGCGGGCCAGCATGACCGCGCCCTCGACGACCGCCTTGTCGGCGCTCGGGCTCGCCGCGGCCTCGGTGAACGCGGGCTGATGCACCGACGCACCGCCGGCGTCGATGCCGACGATCGGGTGGATTCCGGGCATCACCTGCGTGACGTTGCCCATATCGGTGCTGCCCAGCGGCAACGCCGCCTCCAGTTCCGGAGAAACCGGCTCGCGGCCCATCCGCTGCATCTCGGCGCGGAACGTCTCGGCCAGCCAGGTGTCCGGCGTGAGTTCGTGGTAGCTGGGCTCGGTCTCGGCGACGTCGTGTCCGCACCCGGTGGCCACCGCCCCGGCCAGGAAGCAGTCCGCCATCCGCTCTTCGAGTTCATGCAGCGAGGCGGCGTCGTTGGCCCGCATCGTGTACTGCATCTCGGCGCGCGCCGGGATGACGTTGGTGGCCTGGCCGCCGTCGGTGACGATGCCGTGCGCCATCTGGCCCGGCGCCATCTGCTGGCGCAGCAGCCCGATCGCCACCTGCGCGACGGTGATCGCGTCGGCGGCGTTGACGCCGAGGTACGGCGCCACGGCGGCGTGGGCTTCCCTGCCCTCGTACCGGACCGCGACCTGCGACAGTGCCAGCGACCGCGCGGCCGCGATGTCGAGCGGACCGGGGTGCAGCATCACCGAGGCGGCGACGTCGTCGAACGTGCCTGCGTTCAGCATCAGCACCTTCCCGCCGCCCGCCTCCTCGGCAGGCGTGCCGAGAAGCACCACCGTCAATCCCAGCCGGTCGGCCACGTCTGCCAAGGCCAAGGCGGCGCCGACGGCTGAGGCCGCAATGATGTTGTGCCCACAGGCGTGCCCGATACCGGGCAGCGCGTCGTACTCGGCACAGACGCCGACGACGAGCGGCCCGCTGCCGTAATCGGCGCGAAACGCCGTCTCGAGCCCCGCGGGCGCCCGTGTCACCTCGAATCCGTACTCAGCGACCAGCGTCTCGGTCTTGGCGCAGCTGCGGTGTTCGGCGAACGCGAGTTCGGGCTCGGCGTGGATGGAATGCGAAAGTTCGACCAGGTCGTCACGGCGTCGGCGGACGGCGTCCTCAACGACGTCCGACGCGGTGGGTGCTGGCATCTTGGCAGTATCTCACTGCGGCCGGGCGCCGGGTCCGACAGATAAGCTCGCCCACTGTGACCGATGCCCAGGCAGTGGCCGTCGAATCGGCCGTAGCGCTGGCCGAGCGCACCGGCGTCGACCGCCACGACGTCGCCGTCGTGCTCGGTTCGGGCTGGGCGCCTGCGGTGGAACGGCTGGGCGATCCGGTCGCCGTGGTGCCGGTCGCGGAGTTGCCGGGGTTCGCGCCACCGACGGCCGAGGGACACGGCGGCCAGGTGTTGTCGATGCGCATCGCCGATCACCGAGTGCTGGTCTTCGTGGGCCGCATCCACCCCTACGAGGGCCACGACCTGCGCCACGTCGTGCATCCGGTCCGCGTCGCCTGCGCTTCCGGAGTGCACACGATCGTGTTGACCAACGCCGCGGGTGGGCTGCGCGAGGACTTCGCCGTTGGACAGCCGGTGCTGATCAGCGACCACCTCAACCTGACCGGACGGTCACCGCTGGTGGGTGCTCGGTTCGTCAACATGGTCGACGCGTACGCCCCGCGCCTGCGCGAGCTCGCCAGGGAGATCGACCCGACGCTGGTCGACGGCGTCTACGCCGGCCTGCCGGGCCCGCAGTACGAGACGCCCGCCGAGATCCGGATGCTGCGCATCGTGGGCGCCGACCTCGTCGGGATGTCGACCGTGCACGAGACCATCGCCGCCCGCGAAGCCGGCGCGCAGGTGCTCGGAGTCTCGCTGGTCACGAACCTCGCGGCGGGCATGACCGGGCAGCCGCTCAACCACGAAGAGGTGCTGGAGGCCGGCCGTCAGTCGGCGACGCGGATGGGCACCCTGCTGGCGGCGGTCATCGCCCGGCTCTGAGGTCGAAGTCGCCGGAATATGCGGACGTGAAACTGGGCACACTAACCGCATGACTGCGTCGCCGGCCACAAGTACTGCGCAGGAGTGGATCTCTCATGACCCGGATCCCAAGACCGCCGCCGAGCTCTCGGAGTGTTCCGATGAAGAGCTCGAGCAGCTGTTCGCACACCCCTTGACGTTCGGCACCGCCGGTCTGCGCGGGCCGTTGCGCGGTGGCCCCGGCGGGATGAACCTCGCCGTCGTGCTGCGGGCCAGCTGGGCTGTGGCCAAGGTGCTCAAGGACCGGGGCCTGGCCGGCCAGGACGTGATCGTCGGGCGCGACGCCCGGCACGGATCCGACGACTTCGCGCTGGCCGCCGCCGAAGTGCTTGCCGCGCAGGGCTTTCCCGTGACCCTGTTCTTCACCGCCGTGCCCACCCCGACGCTCGCGTTCGCCGTGCGCCATCGCCCCGCGGCGGCGGGTATCCAGATCACGGCCTCGCACAATCCGCCGTCCGACAACGGTTTCAAGGTGTTCTTCGGCGGCGGCTTCCCGATCAACTCGCCCACCGACCGCGAGATCGAGGCGGCCATGGCCGAGGCACCGCACGCCGACGAGATCCCCCGGCAGGAGGTCACCCCGGGCGGCGTCGACGAAGTACAGCGCTATGTCGAACGCGCCGCGAATGTCCGGCACACACACGGAGCGGTCCGCATTGCGTTCACCCCGCTGCACGGTGTGGGTGGGGAGTTCGCGCTCGACGCGTTCGTGCGCGCCGGACTGCCTGACGTGCACGTCGTCGACGAGCAGTTCGCACCCGACCCCGACTTCCCCACCGTCTCCACCGCCAACCCCGAAGAGCCCGAGGCGGTCGAAGCGGTCCTGAGATTGGCCGGCGACGTCAACGCAGAAGTCGCAATAGCACTGGACCCCGACGCCGACCGATGTGCGGTCGGCGTTCCCACGTCCGATGGATGGCGGATGCTCTCCGGCGACGAAACGGGTTGGCTGCTCGGCGATTACATCCTCTCGCAGATCGAGCCGGGACCGGTCATGGAGACGACGGTCGTGGCCAGCACCCTGGTGTCGTCGCGCATGCTCGCGGCGATCGCGCGGGAGCACGGTGCACAGCACGTCGAGACACCCACCGGCTTCAAGTGGCTGTCCCGAGCCGACGTCGACCTACCCGGCAGCACGCTGGTGTACGCCTATGAAGAGGCGATCGGGCACTGCGTCGATCCGTCCGCGGTCCGGGATAAGGACGGCATCAGCGCGGCGGTATTGATCTGCGATCTGATCGTTGCGCTGCGCGACCGCGGGCACACTCTGCTCGATGCACTCGAGGACCTGGCGCGCCGCCACGGTGTGCACACCACGACCGCGGTGTCGCGACTCGTCGAGGACACCCACGAGACCGCCGAGGTGATGAAACGTCTGCGGGAGACACCACCCGAGAGCATCGCCGGATACGACGTGACCGTCACCGACCTGCTGCCCGACGAGGGCACCGACGCATTGGTCATGTCCGGAGGCGACGACGACGTCTCGGTGCGCATCGTCGTGCGGCCCTCCGGTACCGAACCGAAGGTGAAGTCCTACATCGAGGTTCGCTATAGCGACGTCAACGATCTGGCCGGGGCCCAGGAGCGCGCTCGGCGCCTGCAGGACGAGCTGCGGGAAGTCGCCACGCGTTCGTGACCGCCAGGCATTAACGCGGACCGAACTGACGGTCCCCCGCGTCGCCGAGACCCGGCACGATGTAGGCGATGTCGTTGAGGCATTCGTCGATCGTCGCGGTGACCAGCCGGACGTTCGGAGCCGCCTTCCCCAGTGCGGCAAGGCCTTCGGGGGCCACGACGACGCAGATCGCCGTGACGTCAACGGCCCCGCGCGAATACAGCAGTTCGACGGTGTGCACCATCGATCCGCCCGTCGCGAGCATCGGGTCCAGCACGATCACCGGCTGCGTACTCAAATCTTCGGGCAAGGACTCTAAATACGGTGTCGGCTGATGCGTTTCCTCGTTGCGTGCCACGCCGACGAAGCCGACGCGCGCCTCGGGTATCAGCGCGTGCGCCTGGTCCACCATGCCGAGGCCGGCGCGTAACACCGGCACGAGCAGCGGCGGATTCGCCAGTCGGCAGCCGGTCGTCTCGGTGAGGGGGGTGCGCACCGGCACGGTTTCGACCGCGGCGTCGCGGGTGGCCTCGTACACCAGCATCAGCGTGAGATCGCGCAGTGCCGCCCGGAAGGCGGCGTTGTTGGTGTTCTCGTCACGCAGAGTGGTCAGTCGCGCGGCCGCCAGCGGGTGATCGACCACACGCACATCCATGGGGCGACCATAGCGGGAACCGAGGGTCGCCGCGCCGCGTCCTACTCCATATGCACGCTGACACCGACGCGGTCCGGGCATTGGCCGCGACCACCGCCGCGCATGCCGACGAACTGTCGGCCATCGCCTCGAAGCTCGCCGCCCTCACCACATCCGCTGCGGCATTCGGACCCGTAGGCCGGCCGTTCCTCGCGGCGCTGGCCGCCGCCGTCGAGCGTGATGCCCGCATGGTGGCTTCGCTGCGCGATCACGCGTCGGCGAGCGGTGAGGCCGCATACCGGACGGCGCTCGCCTATGACGACGCCGACGACCGCGCAGGCGCCAGGGTCCTTGGCGTCTGACGATGCCCAATGCGTTGGTCGCCGGGCTGGCGGCGCCCCTGCGGGATGTCCAGTCGCTGGTCGGCTCGGGATCGGGTGCCGAGCTCACGACCGCACTGCGCGATGTGCACAACGCACTGAGGGAGGTGTCGGCGTCAGTCGGCCAGGCGTGGGGCCGCGCGGCGCAGCACTGGGCGGGCGCGGGTGCTGATGCGGCCGCGGGCGTGTTCACCGCCGCCGTCGCACAAACCGACGAGCTCGCGCAGCGGGTGGGGCGGCTCGGCGCGGCGGCTGAGACGGCCGGCGCCGCGGTGGCGCGGGCTCGTGAGCGCCTGAGCGACATTGTGGACACCTTCGAGGCGCGGGCGGCCGCGCTCGAGCCGTTCCTCGACTCGCCGGGGGTGACGGAGGAGCTGGTCGCCGAGGCGCGGCGATCACTAGAAGAGGCCCTGGCGGTCGTCGAGGAATTGCGCGCCGAACTGGACGGGTATGCCGCAGGTCTGCCCACCGCAGCGTCGGCGCCGGCAGCCGGGCCGGCACCGACCGCGCCCGCGGGGTTCACCGCCCCGACGGTGCCGTCATCGGGATTCGGCGGTGGTGGTGCGGGACTGCCGACCGGCGCCGGAGGGCTGGGTTCGCCGTCAGGCGGGTTCGGTGCGAACCCGGCGGGGCCGGCCTCGCTGGTGCGCGACGTCGCCGAGTTGTCCCGCCCCGATGCTCCGACCCCGGACGCGGCGACCTTCGGCGACGGCGTGGCGGTGCGGTTACCCGACGGCAGCACCGCGACCGCACCGAACGCGACGGCCGCGAGCGCCGTCAGGTATGCCCTGACCCAACTGGGGGTGCCGTACGACTGGGGCGGCACCACGCCGGGCGTCGGCCTGGACTGCAGCGGCCTGACGCAGTGGGCCTACTCCGAAGCCGGTTTGGCCCTGCCACGGTTGGCCCAGGAACAGGATGTCGGCGCGCCCGTGTCGCCGGGCGACCTGAGGCCTGGTGACCTCGCGGTGTGGGACGGCCACGTGGCGATGGTGGTCGGCAACGGCCAGATGATCGAGGCCGGCGACCCGGTGAAGTTGTCGCCGATCCGGACGACGAACGCCGGACAGGGCTTCCAGGGATTCTGGCGGCCGACCGGCTGACTCAAGGCATCGCCTCGACCCATTGCATATGCCCCTCGAAACCCAACAACGTCGCTATGGCACGGTAGCGATCTCGAAAATCGAGGTACTGGTCATCGTCACCCCGTGTTGCCGCCATGAGCGCGCGCAATCGCAAGAGCCAGAGGTCGCGCGGCACGAACCCCTCGCCGATCGACGCCGATGCAAGCCGGTCGATCGCCGCCTCTGCTTCGGCGACGTCACGGTCATCGCCACGCCGGAGGAGCACCTCCACCAAGATTCCGGTAGCAGGGACGAATGCGCCGAGTTGACCTACTTCCAGCATGTGATCGGTCGCGGCGCGGACGAGCGCAACGGCATTGTCGTTCTCGCCGAGCCGAGATCTCTCGCGCGCAACGTAAATCTGGACGAAATCGACGAGGCCTCGATAGTAGTGCTCTCGCATGCACATCTCGTAAAGCTGCTCGAGCACCTCTCGACCGTATGCTCGATCGTCCGTGGAATCGCGATGTACCAGAGCGATACCGAGAGCGGTGCGCGAAAGACCCAAAGCCACATCATCGGCTGAGCGTTCGGCGATTCTCAACGCCTCGTGAATCTCGTTCAATGCCGCGTCGTCGGGGAGCAGAACTCCGCAGCTGATAGCGGGCGTGTATTTGGTATTGATGGTGGCTGCAAAGGAGATCGGGTCCACAGCGCGAGAAATAACAACCGCCCGATCTAAGTCCGTTGACCAGTCGGTCCTGCCGAGTGCCCAGCTGGCGAAGCCTCTCAGCGCCAACAAGATAGCAAGCGGCGAACCGAAGAACGCGTCACCCATGGTGGGGTCATCTCCGGCGAGTTCGATCGCGCGGTTCGACCAGCGCCACACGTCGGCGAACTGACCGGCTTCGTGTTTGATTATGCATGCAAAACCGGACAACCCGACCGTCAGTGCCGGATCGGAGATGGAGTCCAAGAGCACCATCTGCTCGTCGACGCAGCGCGACGCGGCCGGCAGTCGGCCGCCTGCGTAATGCTCCCCGATCAGCCCGGTCATGCCGATCGCCAGCGAAGCGTGATCACCTGCAGCACAGCATAATTCGCGTAACTCCTCGAAACACCCGGAGGTATCGGCGTAATCGCCCCGCCACCCACTGCCGCACAGAAGAGTGCGTGGAGCGATAGACATCGCCGTCCGGTCGCCGTCATCGACAGGCATGCCGTCTGCGATGCGGCGTGCGCGCTCCCAACTGAGGCGAGCCGCGGCGATGTCGCGGCTGCTGAACCAAGACCCGGCGCGCATATGCCACTCGTAGCCAGCATGCAGCTCGCCTGCCGCCTCCAGATGTTCGGCGATGAGGGCCGCGCGCTCGTCCACTGCCCCCGAACTCCGCTCCTGGATCGACACGGCTAGGCGCCGGTGCAACTCCGCGCGGTCGGACTTGAGCTGAGATTCGTAGGCGACTCGTCGGACCAGCGGATGGTGAAACACGTACTCGGGTTCCCGGGTGAACCTGACTTGATCGATGACTTGCGTTGCCAGCAACTCGTCGAGGACCGGTTCGACACCCATCGCCGTCAACAGGTCGAGGCCGAATCGAGAACCGACCACCGCAGCCGCGGCCAAGGTTCGTTTCGACTTCGGTTCGAGGCGATCGATACGCGCGGAGATCGTGGCATGCAACGTGGCGGGCACCCAAATCTCGCCCACTTCACCCGTCGATGCGTAGGCGCCCGTTGTACCCTGCAATACCCCACGCTCGACCAGGTCCCGTACGATCTCTTCAGCGAAAAGCGGAGTCCCACCCGCCTTTTCGGCGATCAGCTCGCCGAGACGGGCGACCGAGGTATCCGGGCCCAAAAGCTCGTCGATCATGTCAGCGATCTCGCGATCGCGTAGTGGTTCGAGAGCTACGGTTTGCGCTCCGGTGATGTTGGTCAACGCGCCCCGGTACTCGGGACGGTACGTCACGATCATCAGCGAGCGCGTCTGCGGGATGACGGTCAAGAAGTCGGCCAGCATGGACTCACTCACGGGATCAATCCAATGAGCATCCTCGACCACGTAGACCGCTGGGCGCTCTCGCGCCAGAGAAGCGGCATTGACAAGGGCTGTCAGCCGCCGCCGCCGAGCATCTGGATCGATCCGAGGCGGCTCCATGTCGGCGGCACCGATGCCCAGCAGGTCCTCCAGCAGCATGAGGTCTTCCGTCTCAGCGTCCACTTCATTGGCCCGGATACGGGCACGCGCTGCGTCAGGCTGAAGGCCCTCGACTCCCGTCGCCGCACGCAGCAGCCGCGCCACGGCGTGGAAAGGGATTTGACTGGTGTGCGACTCACAACAGACGGAAAACACGTCGAAACCACGTGAAGCCGCGTTCGCTGATGCCTGCCGCGCCATACGGCTCTTGCCTATGCCGGGAGAGCCGACTAGACCAACCACCGCCCCACGGCCCTCGACTGCCCTGTCCAACAAGCCCTCGAGGACGGACATCTCCCATTGACGACCGACGAGACTTGACTCAGAACGTACGACGCTGTGGTGCTTGCCCCTGATGCCGAGTAGGCGACGTGCCGGCACCGGTGCGCAAGCACCCTTGATCTCAACGAGCTCGGTTTCGCCGAGATCGGCACAGTGGTCGACCAGGCGCGCAGTCCCGGCGCTGAGCATCACCCCGCCCGGCTGAGCGATCGATTCCATCCGCTGGGCCAAGCCGACCTGTTCGCCGATCGCGGTGTAGCCGAATGGTTTCGACCCGAGCTCGCCGGCGATCACCTCCCCGGAGTTCAACCCGACTCGCAGGTACAACGCGACACCGTTTTGCGCTTGGACATCGACGGCGAGACCGTCGGCCTCGTCTTGCAATTCCAGGGCCGCTAGGCATGCGCGCATCGCGTGGTCCTCGAGCGCGACCGGCGCCCCGAAGATCGCCATGATGCCGTCGCCGGTGAACTTGTCCACCGTGCCCCCGTAGCGCCGCACCACCGTCGCGCAGCGATCGGCCAGGTCGGCCATAATCTCGCGCAGGCGCTCAGCCCCGACGGCTGCCGCGATGTCCATGGAGTGCACAACGTCGGCGAACAACACCGTCACCTGCTTGAACTCCGCGTGCTGAGGGGCGAGGGTAACGGGCGTCCCGCACTCACTACAGTATTTGGCTGCCGCATCCAACCGGATACCGCACGACGCACACGAAAGCGCTGCTGCCGCCACCGGTGCATCGCGCGCGTCGTCCACGCAAGTAATCGTGTCACCGCTGGTCAGACCTGTCTGCCAAATCGTGGCTGGGATGCGCTGAGTCCTACCCGGCATTGCCGAAGCACGTCACCGGGTCACCATCTGCACCCTCATTGACTGCTAGCCGAGGCCGGCGACCCGGTGAAGTTGTCGCCGATCCGGACGGTGAACGCCGGACAGGGCTTCCAGGGATTCTGGCGGCCGACGGCGTGAGGGCATCACCATGGTTTGCGCGTAGTTGGGGGCGCCTCAGCCACGGCCGAGCCGGTGGACAGCCGCCGAAAGTTGCTCGTACACGGCCAGTTCCGCCCGCAGCGGTGCCAGGATGAGCTCGTCTCCCACCGCGTCCACCCGCCGCCGCAGTTCCGCTGCCGCCCGTCGTCTGCGTCGCGCCGCGCCCACCGCAACGAAGGGCCGAATGATCACCCGCAGCGCCAGGCCGAGGGCGAGTCCGCCGACGAGAAGCACTGTGGGCCAGGCGAATGGTCCGAGTGACGGGGCCTCGACATCGATCTGCAGGTAGGCCAGCACGGCGATCACCCCGAGTGACGCTCCGCCCACAACCGCCGCGGCGAGCAACGCCCACTGGAGCGCGCCGACCAACGCCCACCACCGCGGCGCACGGTCCAGGCCGAGGTTGGTTCCGCCGACGACTCGGTCGAGCGCATCGGGCACGTCTGCCGTCCGAGACTTGGCTGCCTCCAACATTTTACGAGGCCACGGTGCAGGCAACCCAGCCGACGCGACGTCGGCCAGCGAGCGGACGGCGGTGTCAACTGCCGCGCGCGAGGCCGCAGACGCCGAGGGTAACGACGTGCGACGAAGTACTTCGTCATGCCCGTCGAGCTGACTTATTCCTAACCGCCGCAACGGATCTGGTCGTACTTTGGCCAGCCAACGCAGCGGCGGCCAACCGACCGCCGCCAACCCGCGTCGATCATAGGCCCGGCCGACCGCGGCCACGACGGTGGGAACACCGGCCGCCGCCGCCAGCGCGCTCTGCAGCCGTCGTCCGCCGTCGCGCAGTGCGGGGTCGGAACGCCGCTGCGGTATCAGCGGGGCAACGCGGGCGGCCGTCGCATCCAGATCCGCGCTGACCCGCGCGGTCCGGGCTCGATGGTCGGCCACGGTGGCGGCCAAGAAGTCGTGCAGGGGCGCCACCCCGTCGGGTGTGAGCGCCGACGTCGCCAACACGGGCACCCCGGCCAACCCGTCGTCGGCCAGCAGCCGGTGGAGGTCGCGCACGCACGCGTCCACATCGGAAGACGAGAGCCGGTCGGACTGGTTGAGCACTACCGCCATCACATCTCGGTGCGCGGCCAGCGGTCGCAGATAGGAGTCGTGTAGCACCGCGTCTGCGTACTTCTGCGGATCGAGCACCCAGACAAAGGCGTCGACAAGGCGCACCAGCCGGTCCACCTCGGCCCGATGGGACAACTCGGTGGAGTCGTGATCCGGCAGGTCGAGCAGCACCAGGCCGGACAACTCCGGGGCCGCCGATGCGTCGCTGTACTGCCGAGTCCCGATCTCCAACCAATCCAACAGTTCCGTTGCGCCCGAACGCCCGAACACAACGGCCTGGGTCGCCGACGTCGTCGGCCGGCGGACCCCGACCGCGGCCAGAGGCGCGCCGACGATGGCGTTGAACAACGACGACTTCCCGCTGCCGGTCGCGCCTGCCAACGCAACCACGGTGTTCTCACCCGACAGCCGTAACCGAGTTCCGGCACGCTGGTCCAGGCCTCGCAGTTCGGCGAGCAGCTCGTCGGGAAGGCGACCGTCGCCCAGCGCGGTGATCGACGACAACGCCGCCAGGCGATCGGTCAGCGTCACCGCAGCACCGCCGCCATGCGATCGGCGGCCGCTCGCAACTGGTCACCGGAGATCATCGCCGACGCCGCCCCGAGCACCTCGTCGTACCGAGCGGCGTCCTGGTGCAACAGCCCGTCGACGCGGACCAGCAGCTCCTCGCGGGCCCGCCGGGCCAAGCCGCGGACCGCTTGCTCGCCGAAGATCGCCTCGAGGACCTTCTGGCTGGCCACCGTCGTGCCGCCCGCCACCGCTATCTCCGCACCAGTCAGCCCGGCCGTCTGGCTGAACACCGCCAACATGACCACCAGTCCCGCACCATTGACGCCGTAGGAGGCCAGTCGTGCCCCCGTCCGCTTCGACGCGCCCTCCGTACGCACAAGTTCGAGCACAAACTCCTGCCAGTCGCGGACCATCCGCTCCACCGCCTCGGCCAGCCCGGCAGCGGGACGGGCCAATGCGTCGGTCAGCAGGCTTGCTCCGGCCTGGTGGCGGGCCCAGCAGCCGTACGCCGTCTCGGTGGCGTCCTCCACTGCGGCCTGAACAACCGTCGCGATGCCGGACTCCAATGCTGAACCCAGTTCCTCGACGGGGGTGGGCCGCCCGCTAACCGCGGCCACCACCCGGTCGCGGATTCGGCCGACGCGCGACTCCAGTTTGCGCAGGAACTCGCCGGTTCCGACGACGTCCTGCCAGCGAGCCAGCACCTCGCCGCGCAGCAACGCGCCATCGCGGATCGCCTCTTCCACCCGCGCCAGCGCGCCCGCATAGGACGAAGACACGCACGACTCCAGCTGCTTGCGCACCGCGGCCTGCTCATCGGCCGCCTCGGCCAACGCGTACGTCCGAGGCGCGAGGCTGCGGAGTGCCCCGTCCAAGGTGTAGCGGACCACCGCGGCGCGCTGCTCCGCATCCGCGGTCAGGCTCGCCAGCCACGAGCGGATTGGGGCGATCGCCTTCTCCCGCAACAGCCCGCCTCGTAACGACTGCTCGGCGATAACGAACAGCGGCGCGCCTCCCAACCCATTGGCTGCGAGCATGTCCGACAGGTGCGCACCGATGTCCTTCACCGCTTCCGGAGGGCAGCGGTCGAGCACGATGGCGATCGCCGTCCCCCGGTCCCGCGCTGTGTGCAGCAGCTGCCAGGGCACCGCGTCGGCGTAGCGGGCCGCGGTCGTCAGGAAGATCCACAGGTCGGCGGCGGCCAGCAGGGTGGCCGCGAGCTCCCGGTTCGTGCTCACCACGCTGTCGATGTCCGGAGCGTCGAGCAGCGCGAGCCCGGGGCCGATACCGGTATTTGTCGCCAACCGCAGGCCATCGGGCCCCGACGAGCGCGGCAACTGCGGCAGGATCCGATTGTCGGTGAACCACATCAGGTCTGTGGGATGGCACACGATCACCGGCCCCCGGGTGGTTGGCCGCAGCACACCTGCCGGGCTCACATCGACACCGACCAATGAGTTGATCAGCGTCGACTTCCCGGCGCCCGTGGAGCCACCGACGACCGCCAGCAGCGGGGCGTCGATACTGCACAACCGAGGAATCAGATAGTCGGCCAGCTGCCCGGCCAGCTCGCGGCGGTCACGCTCGGCCGGCCACGCCGACGGCGCAGGTAGCGGAAATGTCGTCCGTGCCAACACCTGGCTCAGGTCGACCACCGCATCGACCAGGTCGGTGGCTTCCGTCATCACGCCAGCCTGCCCTAGGTGCTCCCGAAGGTGGGCTGATTTCGCGCGCCGACCACACGAACCCTCCGAAGCGGCTCGCTACCGTTGGGCCCTGCTCCGCGTAGGGGCGTGCGGGTCGAGTGGCTATCCTGTGCCGCATGGCTGCTGACATCGTGGCGATCCGGCTCGGCTTGACCAAGGGCGACCTCTACACGTTGTGGGCTCCACGCTGGCGTGATGGCGGCGACGAGTGGGAGGCGTTCCTCGGCAAGGACGAAGATCTGTACGGGTTCGAGTCGGTCGCCGACCTGGTCGCGTTCGTCAGGACCGATAAGGACAACGACCTGGTCGATCACCCCGCATGGACCAAGATCACCGAGTCCAACGCCCACCGCCTGGACCCCGCCGAGGTGCACCAGTACGACGTCATCGGCGTGCCGGAGATCGTCGCGGAGAAGGTCAGCGAGGACGCGGTTCGGCAGCTGCACCGCACACTGGTGATCGTCTCGTCGCTCGGCTCGGTGTGCGAACTTCCGGTCGTCACAAGGTTTTTCAACGGCAACCCGGTGCTGGGCACGCTCGGCGGCGGGATCGAGGCCTTCTCCGGCCGCAGCGGACGTAAGCGGTGGGGCGAGATCGAGGCGGTCATCGCCCGGGCCTGGGACAACGTCGTCGACGCGCTCGACGAGGTGATCACACTCCCCGACGTCGACGCCGCCGCCTCGCAGAAGGCCGAAGCCGAGCTGGCCGAGCCGGCGCCGGAACCCGAAGAGGACGAGCTGGTCGAAGAGGTTTCCGAGGCCGAATCCCCCGAAGAGGCCGAGGAAGAGGAGTCCGACGCCCTGAGCTCCCAGGCGCAGAGCCAGGTGCTGGGCAGCGACGAGGACTTCTGGCTCAAGGTCGGCATCGACCCGGTCCGGTTGATGACGAGCGCGGGAACCTACTACACGCTGCGCTGCTACCTCGACGATCAGCCGGTCTTCCTCGGCCGCAACGGGCGTATCAGCGTGTTCGGTTCCGAGCGAGCACTGGCGCGCTACCTGGCCGACGAACACGACCACGACCTGTCGGGTCTTGCCACCTACGACGACATCCGCACGGCCGCCACCGACGGCTCGCTTCAGGTCGAGATCACCGACGACAACGTCTACGTGTTGACGGGCATCGTCGACGATCTCGCGGACGGGCCCGACGCGTTGGATCGCGACCAATTGGAGCTCGCCGTCGAACTGCTCCGCGATGTCGGCGACTACTCGGAAGACACGACCGTCGACCAGACCCTCGATGCGGACCAGCCGCTCGGAAGGCTGATCGCGCACGTCCTGGAACCCGACACCGTCCGCGCACCGAGCCCGCCGTACGCCAAGGCCGTCGAACAGTGGGAGGCGTTGGAGGCGTTCGTCGAGTCGCGGCTTCGTCCCGAATAGACACTCGTCAACCGCGAGCGACCGCGAAATGTCACGCGGACGCGGCGTGTCCGTGTGCAAACACGGCCGCTCGCGGGGGTGCTGGTCAGCCGATCAGGACGGCGTAGCGCGGCTTGATGACGTCGTCGATGATCGACAGGCGCTCGTCGAACGAGACGAACGCCGACTTCATCGCGTTGATGGTGAACCGCTGCAGATCGCTCCAGCCGTAGCCGAAGGTCTCGACCAGGCGCAGCATCTCCTGGCTCATCGTCGTATCGCTCATCAGCCGGTTGTCGGTGTTGACGGTGACGCGGAAGCGCAGCCGGGCCAACAGGTCGAACGGATGCTCAGCGATGCTGGCCACCGCACCGGTCTGCACGTTGGACGAGGGACACATCTCGAACGGGATCCGCTTGTCGCGCAGCAGTGCCGCGAGCCGGCCCAGTTGCGCGGTGCCATCGGGTGCGACGGTGATGTCATCGACGATGCGCACACCGTGGCCGAGGCGGTCGGCGCCGCAGTAGGCGATCGCCTCGTGGATCGACGGCAGACCGAAGGCCTCCCCCGCGTGAATCGTGAAGCGCGCGTTGTTGCCTCGCATGTACTCGAAGGCGTCGAGATGCCGTGTCGGCGGATGGCCGGCTTCTGCGCCCGCGATGTCGAAACCGACAACGCCCTTGTCGCGGAACCGAACCGCCAATTCGGCGATCTCGAGTGAACGCGCCGCGTGCCGCATCGCGGTCACCAGGCAGCGCACGGTGATCGTCCGCCCTTCGGCGCTGGCCGCCTTCTCACCGTCGGCGAACCCGGCCATCACCGCGTCGACGACGGCGTCCAGCGACAGCCCACCGTCGATGTGCAGTTCGGGCGCGAAGCGAACCTCGGCGTAGACCACGTTGTCGGCGGCGAGATCCTCGACGCACTCGTAGGCCACCCGGTGCAGCGCCTCGGGTGTCTGCATGACGCCGACGGTGTGAGCGAACGGCTCCAGATAGCGCACCAGCGATCCGCTGTGTGCGGCGGTGCGGAAGAACGTCGCCAGCTCGTCGACATCGGTGGCCGGAAGGTCGTCGTAACCCGTCGCCTCGGCCAGCTCGAGGACGGTCGCGGGCCGCAACCCGCCGTCCAGGTGGTCGTGCAGCAGCGCCTTGGGCGCTTGTCTGATCGAGTCCAGCGAAAGCGTCGTCATGTCGGTCTCCGGTTCAGTCTCCGCTCGTGATTCGGTCGATGATCAGCGGACGCGCCGGCGGTGCGGCGTCGCCGACGGCCCAGCCGCCGTCCAGTTCGGCGATCGCCCCCTCGAAACGGTCGGGGGTCTCGGTGTACAGCGTGAACAGCGGCTCTCCGGCGCTCACCGGTTCGCCCACCCGCCGGTGGATGTACATCCCCGCGCCCGGCTGGACCCGCTCACCAGGAGCGGAGCGGCCCGCTCCGAGCCGCCACACCGCCAGACCCACCGCCATCGCGTCGATGCTCTCCATCCTGCCATCGCGCGGCGCCGTGATGGTTTCGGCGTGAGGACCGACGGGCAGGTCCTGGCCCAGATCACCGCCCTGCGCGGCGACGAGATCGCGGAACCGGTCCATCGCCGAGCCGTCCGCAAGGGTCTGGGCCGGGTCCACACCGTCGAGGTCCGCGGCATCGAGCATCTCGGAGGCCAGGGTGACCGTGAGCTCGACCACGTCGGGCGGACCGCCACCGGCGAGCACCTCCAGCGATTCGGCCACCTCCACGGCATTGCCGACGGCGCGGCCCAGCGGTGTGGACATGTCGGTCAGCACCGCCCGGGTGGTCAGGCCGTGCGCGGTGCCCAGTTCGACCATCGTGCGGGCCAGCTCCCGCGACTCCTCGTCCGTCTTCAGGAATGCACCCGAACCGACCTTGGTGTCGAGCACCAATGCGTTGGCGCCCTCCGCGATCTTCTTGCTCATCACCGAACTCGCGATCAGCGGCAGCGACTCCGTGGTCGCCGTGATGTCGCGCAGCGCATAGATCTTGCGGTCGGCGGGTGCCAGTTCACCGGCAGCGAAGATCGCAGCGCCCAAGTCGCAAAGCTGTTGGCGGATCTGGTGTTTGGAGATCTCAGCGGTGAACCCGGCGATGGACTCCAGCTTGTCGAGCGTGCCGCCGGTATGGCCGAGGCCTCGTCCGGCGGCCTGGGGCACCGCGCCGCCGCAGGCCATCACAACGGGCACCAGCGGGATGGTGGTCTTGTCCCCGACACCACCGGTGGAGTGCTTGTCCACCAACGCCAGAGGCTTTCCACCGCGACGGAGATCGCTGAAGTCCATTTGCTCGCCGGAGGCGACCATCGCCGCCGTCCAACGGGCGATCTCGGCTGCCGTCATACCGCGCAGATAAATCGCCATCAGCAACGCCGACATCTGCTCGTCGGCCACCCGGCCATGGGTGTAGGCGTCGATCACCCAGTCGATCGCCGCATCGGAGAGCACGCCGCCGTCGCGCTTGGTCCGGATCACCGTCGGTGCGTCAAATGTGAACTGCGTCACGGAGTTTCCCCATCCCGCGGCCCCTCCCGACGGGCCAGGTCCTGCGGGCCGAACGCGTCGGGAAGCAGCTCGGCCAGCGGCCGCGGTCCACCCAGATGGTCGATCAGCATCTCCGGCCCGCCGTGCTCGAGCAGCACCTGACGACACCGGCCGCACGGCATGAGCAGCTCCCCCGCCGCGTCGACGCACGACAGCGCGATCAGTCGCCCGCCGCCGCCCGAATGCAGGTCGCAGACCACCGCGCACTCCGCACAGAGACCAAGACCATATGAGACATTTTCCACATTGCAACCAGTCGCCACCCGCCCGTCGTCGACCAGGGCGGCCGCGCCGACCGCGAACCCCGAATATGGCGCGTAAGCTGCCCGGGACACTTCAGTTGCCCTGTGACGCAACGTATTCCAATTGATCTCCGACATCGCCCCACCCTCGCCCGACCGGTTCTGAATGCATTCCGATGTCCCCTCCCCGAAGCCGGGAATCGGAATAGGCAACCCTAACTTCGGCGTTTTTCAAGACATCGACGGCTAAACCGTAGTTCGTTTAGCAGTACAACTGGGTTTAGAGTCGCCCCGAGGTTTGGGTGAAGTGCACGAACCGGAACCGACCGCCAGGAAGGAACCTGCCGCCCGGTGCAGCTCCGAAGCCCAATCGTCCACCGAAGGCGTTGGAGGCCAGATGAGTACTGCGACACCTGAGAGCCAAGCGGCTCCACGATCGCAACCGTCGCGCAGACGAACCCTCTACCGCGGCGATCCCGGGATGTGGTCCTGGGTGCTGCACCGCATCACCGGTGCGACGATCTTCTTCTTCCTGTTCGTGCACGTGCTCGACACGGCGCTGGTGCGGGTCAGCCCGCAGGCCTATAACGAGGTCATCGAGACCTACAAGACTCCGCTGATCGGGCTGATGGAGATCGGGCTGGTCGTCGCGGTGCTCTACCACGCCCTCAACGGCATCCGAGTGATCCTCATCGACTTCTGGCAGCATGGCGCGCGCTATCAGCGGGTGATGCTGTGGATCGTGGTCGGTGTCTTCCTGGCGATCTTCATCCCGTCCCTCGGCATCATCGGCATGCACATGGCGGAGCGGTTCCTGTGAGCGCGCCAGCCGGCGGGCCCGCGGGAGCCTGGACGCCGCACCACCGCGAGGGCCGCATCGCCCCGGTGATGCAAAAGGAGCACGACAGGCCGGCCGGCCTGGACCACCCACGGGCACCTCGGCGTCCGCGCGGCATCCCCTACTTCGAGAAATACGCTTGGCTGTTCATGCGGTTCTCGGGTGTCGCGCTGGTCTTTCTGGCGCTCGGCCACCTGTTCGTGATGCTGATGTGGGAGGACGGGGTCTACCGCATCGACTTCAACTACGTCGCCGAACGCTGGGCGTCACCGTTCTGGCAGATCTGGGACATGGCGCTGCTGTGGCTGGCCCAGCTGCACGGAGCCAACGGCCTGCGCACGATCATCGGTGACTACGCGCGCAAGAACACCACGAAATTCTGGCTGAACTCGCTGTTGCTGCTGGCGACCGGATTCACCCTGGTGCTGGGCAGTTACGTGCTGGTGACCTTCGACGCGAACATCTCATGAGGGTGAGCTTCACATGATTCAGGAACATCGCTACGACGTCGTCATCGTCGGTGCGGGCGGGGCCGGTATGCGCGCAGCGGTGGAGGCGGGTCCGCGAGCCCGCACCGCGGTGCTGACCAAGCTGTACCCGACGCGCAGCCACACCGGCGCGGCCCAGGGCGGGATGTGCGCGGCGCTGGCCAACGTCGAAGAGGACAACTGGGAGTGGCACACTTTCGACACCGTCAAGGGCGGCGACTATCTCGCCGATCAGGACGCCGTCGAGATCATGTGCAAGGAAGCCATCGACGCGGTGCTGGACCTCGAGAAGATGGGGATGCCGTTTAACCGCACCCCCGAGGGCCGCATCGACCAGCGCCGCTTCGGCGGGCACACCCGCGATCACGGCAAGGCTCCGGTGCGCCGGGCCTGTTATGCCGCCGACCGCACCGGCCACATGATCCTGCAGACGCTGTATCAAAACTGCGTCAAGCACGACGTCGAGTTCTTCAACGAGTTCTACGCGCTGGACATCTCGATCACCGAGACGCAGTCCGGCCCCGTGGCCACCGGCGTCATCGCCTATGAGCTGGCCACCGGCGACATCCATGTCTTCCACGCCAAGGCCATCGTGTTCGCCACGGGCGGGTCGGGGCGGATGTACAAGACGACCTCCAATGCGCACACGTTGACCGGGGACGGCCTCGGCATCATCTTCCGCAAGGGACTTCCCTTGGAGGACATGGAGTTTCACCAGTTCCATCCGACCGGCCTGGCCGGCCTCGGCATCCTGATCTCCGAGGCGGTGCGCGGTGAGGGCGGCCGGTTGCTCAACGGTGACGGCGAGCGCTTCATGGAGCGCTACGCGCCGACGATCGTCGACCTGGCACCGCGCGACATCGTCGCCAGGTCGATGGTGCTCGAGGTGCTCGAGGGCCGCGGCGCGGGGCCGAACAAGGACTACGTCTACATCGACGTACGCCACCTCGGCGAGGACGTGCTCGAAGCCAAGCTGCCCGACATCACCGAGTTCGCCCGCACGTACCTGGGCGTCGACCCGGTCAAGGAGCTGGTACCGGTCTACCCGACGTGCCACTACGTGATGGGCGGCATCCCGACCAACGTCAACGGCCAGGTGCTGCGCGACAACACGACGATCATCCCCGGCCTCTACGCCGCGGGTGAATGCGCGTGCGTGTCCGTCCACGGCGCCAACCGCCTGGGCACCAACTCGCTGCTGGACATCAACGTGTTCGGCCGTCGCGCCGGCATCGCCGCGGCCAATTACGCACTGGGACACGACCACGTCCCGCTTCCGCAGAATCCGGCGGGCATGGTGGTCGACTGGGTCGGCGACATCCTCTCCGAGCACGGCAACGAGCGCGTCGCCGACATCCGCGGCGCCCTGCAGCAGTCGATGGACAACAACGCCGCGGTGTTCCGCACCGAGGAGACGCTGAAGCAGGCGCTGACCGACATCCACGCACTCAAGGAGCGGTACTCGCGAATCACGGTGCACGACAAGGGCAAGCGCTACAACAGCGATCTGCTCGAGGCGATCGAGCTCGGCTTCCTGCTCGAGCTCGCCGAGGTCACCGTGGTCGGGGCGCTGAACCGCAAGGAGTCGCGCGGCGGCCATGCCCGCGAGGACTACCCCAACCGCGACGACACCAACTACATGCGCCACACCATGGCCTACAAGGAGGGCACCGACCTTCTGTCCGACATCCGGCTGGACTACAAGCCCGTGGTCCAGACCCGCTATGAGCCGATGGAACGGAAGTACTGACCATGACGATCGCGCCTGACGTGAAAGGCCCGGCCACCGCCGAACCCGAACTGCCACCCGTGCCCGAGGGTTCGGTGATGGTGACGCTGAAGATCGCGCGGTTCAATCCGGAAGAGCCCGACGCCTACGCCGATTCGGGGGGCTGGCAGAGTTTCCGGGTTCCGTGCCTGCCCACCGACCGGCTGCTCAACCTGCTGCACTACGTGAAGTGGTATCTGGACGGCACGTTGACGTTCCGGCGGTCGTGCGCGCACGGAGTGTGCGGTTCGGATGCGATGCGGATCAACGGGGTCAACCGGCTGGCGTGCAAGGTGCTGATGCGCGACATGCTGCCGAAGAATCCGAAGAAGCAGTTGACCATCACGATCGAGCCGATCCGCGGCCTGCCCGTGGAGAAGGACCTGATCGTGGACATGGAGCCGTTCTTCGACGCCTACCGCGCGATCAAACCGTACCTGGTCACCAGCGGCAATCCCCCTACGCGCGAACGTATTCAGAGCCAGACCGACCGGGCCCGCTACGACGACACCACCAAGTGCATCCTGTGCGCGTGCTGCACGACGAGCTGCCCGATCTACTGGAGCGAAGGGTCCTACTTCGGCCCCGCCGCGATCGTCAACGCGCACCGCTTCATCTTCGACAGCCGCGACGAGGCCGCCGCCGAGCGGCTCGACATCCTCAACGAGGTCGACGGGGTGTGGCGCTGCCGAACGACGTTCAACTGCACGGAATCCTGCCCGCGCGGCATCCAGGTCACCCAGGCCATCCAGGAGGTCAAACGCGCGCTGATGTTCGCGCGCTAGTAGACCTGTCACATACCGGCGGGCTGTCTCGTCTAACGGGTATGACCGAAAACGCACAGAAAACCCGCATCGAACCTCTGCCCCCGCAGCGCGCGACGCTGCTGACCAAGCTCCTGTACCGGGTGGCCAAGCGCCGCTTCGGCGAGGTGCCCGAGCCCTTCGCCGTGGCCGCGCACCATCCGCGGCTCATGATCGCCAACGTCGTGCACGAAGGCATGCTGCAGTCCGGGTCGAAGAAGCTGCCCACCAGCGTCCGCGAGCTCGCGGTGTTCTGGGCCGCGCGGACGGTCGGATGCTCGTGGTGTGTGGACTTCGGTGCGATGCTGCAACGCCTCGACGGCCTCGACGTCGACCGTCTCAAGCACATCGACGAATACGCGACGTCGCCCCTGTTCTCCGACGACGAGCGCGCCGCGATCGCCTACGCCGACGCGATGACCGGTGATCCGCACACCATCACCGACGAACATGTCGACGACCTTCGCCGACGGTTCGGCGACGACGGTGTCATCGAGCTGACGTATCAGATCGGTGTGGAGAATATGCGCGCACGGATGTACTCGGCGCTGGGCATCACCGAGCAGGGCTTCGGTTCGGGCGATGCGTGCCGGGTCCCGTGGATTACCGACGAGCGCTTGCGCGAGGAGACGACGGCTACCGACGAGTCTTCAGCGGCGAGCCGGTGAACTTGTCCGGGTTGGCGATATCCCATATCGCGCAGACCTTGCCGTCGCACACGGTCATCGCGGTGACCCGCGGCATCATCTCCGCATAGCCGTCGTGGGCGGGTGCCCCGGGAGTCCAGCTGCCGAACTGACCGTTGATCAAAGCGGGCACACCCGTCTCGAGCCAGCCCGGTCCATAGCGGCGGGCCAGCCCGAACAGGAACCGGGCCACCTTCTCCGGGCCGTGGATGACCCGCGGCGCGGTCGGCGCGCGGCGATTCGAGTCGCCGGTGAAGGCGACATCGGGATGTAGCAGTGCCACAACGGCTTCCATGTCACCCGCAGCGAGGGCTGCCATCAGCGCTCCGGCGACCTCGTTGTGGGTGTCGTCGGATACCGGCGGTGGCGCGTCGGCGACGGCACGCCGTGCCCGGGAAGCCAGCTGGCGCGCCGCCGCCGCACTGACACCGAGCACGTCGGCGACCTCCCCGAACGGCACCGAGAAGCCGTCGTGCAGCACGAACGCCACCCGCTGATCGGGGTTGAGCCGTTCGAGCACCACCATCGCCGCGAACCGGGCGTCTTCACCGGCGACCACCGCCGCCAACGGGTCGTCACCGTCCAGCGGGGTGACCACCGGCTCCGGAAGCCATTGGCCGACATAGGTTTCACGCCGATGCGCCGCCGAACGAAGCCGGTCCAGGCCCAACCGGCTGACCACCGTCGTGAGCCAGGCCCGCAGGTCCTTGATCGACTCGTGGTGGGCGGCGCTCCAGCGCAACCAGGCGTCCTGGACGATGTCCTCGGCGTCGGCCATCGTGCCCGTGAGCCGGTAGGCGACGGAGAGCAGGTGCGGCCGCAGCTCCTCGAACTCGTCGACCCGCGCGCTGGCGGTCATTCAGCCAGCCTAGTCCGCGCCAATACTTCCAGCGTGGCGCGCCCGCGGCGCCGCACTCCACTTGCTAGGTTCGGCTGTCGACATACCCGGACTTATGGAGGGGGACGCGGTTGATTCAGGTTCGGGCAGCGCTGCGGCTGGCGGCGGGACTGATTGCGGTACCGGGGATCCCGATGGCCGCGGCCGCCATGGTCGACGACGACGCATGGCAGCCGGGCTCCGAGACGGCGCAGGTGGCCAGCGAGGACGGCAACCAGGTCGTCGTGGTGGGCCCGTCCGGCTGGGACGCCCGAGAGTTCGGCAACGGGATCGGCTACCGCTCAGGGGACGAGCTCGTCATCGTGCAGGTCTTCGACCGGGGTGGCCGCGACGTGGATGCTGTCGCGCGCCGGCTCATGCGGGCCGACCGCGTCACCGGTTCCAGCGCCGCGATGACAGGCGAGACCATCACCACCGCCGACGGCACCCTGACCGGTGAGGCGTGTGAACTTGTGGCCGGCGACCGATTGGGCGAATGCGCGTTTCTTGCCGACGACGAGGTGATCGTGTGGGTTCAGACCCTGGGCACCGCCGACCAGCCCGCGCCGCCACTGGACGTCGTCGTGGCACCGATCAGAAGGGACCAGCCGTGACCGGCGATACCGTGCAAGCACCGCGTCCTGTGGTGTACCGCCCTGAGTCCGCGGTGTTCTGGGTGTTCGTCGTGGCCCTGATCGTCGGCACGCTTCTCTTGCTCGACGACTCCTGGTCCGTCATCCGCGCCACCCTCGACGCCCACCTCGACCTGGCGTGGCTGTGGCTGCTGTTCATCGTCTTCATGGTGTGGTTGATTTTCCGGTTCGACCCGTTCCGCAGCGGTCGGCGTTATCCGCAGGCACTTGTGGCGGGTTTCGCGCTGGGCGGCACCACGGCGGTGGCGATGGCGATGATCGGCAACGATGCGCTCGGCCAACTGTGGAGTCTGGTGCTCCCCCCGGAGACAGTCACCGACTGGCAGGCCTCGCTCACCGCGCCGATCATCGAAGAGGCGTCCAAGGCGTTGTGCGCAGCGGTGGTGCTGGTGCTGTGCGGGCATGTGCTGCAGAGGATTTCGCACGCACTAATGCTCGGAATGTTCGTCGGCTTCGGTTTCGACCTGATGGAGGACCTGTCGTACGCCGCGAACAGCGCACTGCAGGACCTCGACTCGGATGTGGTCGGCGCGGGCGGCAATCTCCTCGTGCGGTTCTTCACCGCCGTGCCGGCGCACTGGACCTACACGGCGCTGACGTCGGTCGGCGTGCTGATGTTGCTCCCGACGTTCCGCGGCGGGTCGCACTGGTCGACCGGTCGGCGGCTGGCCACCGCATGCGGACTGCTGCTGAGCGGCCCGCTGCTGCACTTCATCTGGAACGCACCCGGTCCGGTGGCGGCGATGCCGCTCAAGATACTCGGCGGCCTGGTGTTCTTCCTGATCGTCGCGGCCCTGTTACTGCGTGACGAGCGGCGCTGGGTGATCGCCCGCATCGCGGCGGGCCGCGCCAGCGGCGAGCTCTCCGGCATCCGCGACGACGTTCTGGACTCGCTGCCGACGCGTCGCCGGCGCCGCGCCCTGAAGAAGGCGGCGAAAAAGGCCGGTGGCCGCGCAGCCGCCAAGGCGGTCAAGGCCCAACAGCGTGCGGCGCTCGACCGGATACAAGGGTCTTGGACCGCCGAGTCGGCGTTCGCGGAGCCGGTGGTTCAGCGCGGTTAGCGCTTCGTGAACACCGTGCGGTGCCAGTCCTTTTCGGCCACTCCGGTGATGTCGCTCATCACGTGCTTGACCGTGAGGTACTCCTCGAGCGAGTAGTCGCTCATGTCCTTGCCGAACCCTGACGCGCCCACACCGCCATGCGGCATCTCGCTGATGATCGGGATGTGGTCGTTGATCCACACGCAACCGGCCTTGATCTCGCGCGAGGCCCGCTGCGCGCGGTACACGTCACGCGTCCACGCCGATGCCGCCAGCCCGTAGTCGGTGTCGTTGGCCTGCCGCAGCGCGTCGTCGTCATCGGTGAACGCGCGCACCGTAAGCACCGGCCCGAAGATCTCGTCGCGATACACCTCCGAGCGCTCGTCGACGTCGGCGATCACGGTCGGTAGATAGAACGAACCCGGTCGGTCCGGGGCCCTCCCGCCGCAGACGATCCGCCCGCCCTGACCGGGGGCGCGCTCGACCATGCCTGCCACCTTGGCGCGGTGCGCCATCGAGATCAGCGGTCCGAGATCGGTGTCCGGGTCCTGCGGGTCGCCGACGACGACCTTGGAGAACAATTCGCCGACGCCCGCGACGAAATCCTCGTAGAGCTCGCGCGCGACGATCGCGCGGGTGGCCGCCGTGCAGTCCTGACCGGTGTTGATCAATGCACCGGCGGCCGCGCCCTGGATCGCCGCATCCAGGTCGGCGTCGTCGAACACCACGAACGGCGCCTTGCCACCGAGTTCGAGCTGCACGCGGTGGCCGTGCACCGCCGCCGCGGCCATCACCTTGCGCCCCACCGGCGTCGAACCGGTGAACGTCACCACGTCGACGTCGCGGTGCCCGGCCAGCGCGGTGCCGACGTCGGCGCCGAGCCCGGTGACCACGTTGAAGACGCCATCGGGCAGACCCGCCTCCTTGGCGAGGCGCGCCAGCGTCAACGTGGTCAACGGCGTCAGCTCACACGGTTTGATCACCACCGGACAGCCGGCGGCCAACGCGGGCAACACCTTCCACACCGCCATCTGCAGCGGATAGTTCCACGGCGTGATCGTCGCGACGACGCCGACGGCCTCACTGCGGATGCTCGACGTGTGGTCGCCGGAGTACTCGGCGCTCGCCTTGCCTTCCAGATGTCGCGCGGCGCCGGCGAAGAAGTCGATGTTGTCGACGCTGCCGGGCACGTCGAACTCGGCGGCCAGTCGCACCGGCTTGCCGGTGTGGCTGACCTCCTCGGCGACCAGCGCGTCGGCACTCGCGCCCGCCAACTGCGCCAGCGTGAACAGCACCGCCGAACGCTCCGCCGGCGTGGCCCCCGACCACTCGGCCAGCGCGCCTCGAGCAGACGCCACCGCGGTGTCCACGTCATCGGGTGTGGCCACCGCGTACTCGGCCACAGCCTCACCGGTTGCGGGGTTGACGACCTGGAAGGCAGCCCCATCGGTGGCCACCGCGGCGCCGTCGATCCAGCTGCCCGCCACACTGGTGGAAACGGATGTCGCAGTCATGGCCACACGCTAACGGACCCAACCGCGACGAGCCACGCAATCCCTACGCTTTCCCACAGCGGAACGCGCCTCGAACGAGTGAATTCATGGCTGTGGTTGCCCCTGACGACGGATTCCGTGCACAATCACTGGCATGCCTACCCCGGGTGCTACGCACGGTCTCGGCCCCGTTTCGTTCCGACTCAACCAGTCCCGTCCCGGTGCTGCGTTCCAGCTCGACGATCTGAGCAAGCAGATCATCGAGAAGCTGCAGCAGGACGGACGACGCTCGTATGCGGGCATCGGCAAGTCGGTCGGGCTGTCGGAGGCCGCCGTCCGGCAGCGGGTGCAACGCATGGTCGACGCCGGCGTCATGCAGATCGTCGCCGTCACCGATCCGATGCAGCTGGGCTTCGCCCGCCAAGCGATGATCGGCATCCGCTGTACCGGCGACACCACCAAGATCGCCGAGAAGCTGGCCGCCATCGAATCCGTCGACTACGTGGTGCTCACCGCCGGATCCTTCGACGCCATCGTCGAGGTGGTCTGCGAGGACGACGACGACCTGCTCGACCTTCTCAACACCCAGATCCGTGGCCTGCCGGGAGTGATATCCACCGAAACTCTCGTGTACTTGAAACTTGTTAAGCAGCAATATAATTGGGGCACCAGATGACTACGACCGATATCGCGCAGGATGTTTCGGCCGAGCTCGGCGCGAAAGCCAACCGTCACCTGTGGGGTCACTTCGCCCGGCACGGCGCCGGTATCACCCCGCCGATCATCACACGCGGTGAGGGCGTCACGATCTGGGACAACAACGGCAAGAGCTACATCGACGGGCTGTCGGGGCTTTTCGTCGTACAGGTCGGTCACGGCCGCCAGGAACTGGCCGAGGCCGCTGCCAAACAGGCCCAGCAGCTGGCGTTCTTTCCGTTGTGGTCCTACGCCACGCCGACCGCGATCGAACTCGCCGAACGGGTCGCCAATTATGCGCCCGGCGACCTGAACCGGGTGTTCTTCACCACCGGCGGCGGGGAAGCCGTCGAGTCGGCGTGGAAACTGGCCAAGAACTACTTCAAGCTGACGGGCAAACCCGGTAAGCACAAGGTGGTTTCGCGGTCCATCGCCTACCACGGCACACCGCAGGGGGCGTTGGCCATCACCGGATTACCAGTGTTCAAAGCACCGTTCGAGCCGCTGACGCCCGGCGGCTTCCGGGTGCCCAACACCAACTTCTACCGCGCCCCCGCGCCGTATCAGGACGACGAGAAGGCGTTCGGGCAGTACTGCGCCGACCGCATCGCCGAAGCCATCGAATTCGAGGGGCCCGACACCGTCGCGGCCGTCTTCCTCGAACCGGTGCAGAACGCGGGCGGCTGCTTCCCGCCTCCGCCAGGCTATTTCGAGCGGGTCCGGGAGATCTGCGACGAGTACGACGTGCTGCTGGTGTCCGACGAGGTCATCTGCGCATACGGCCGGATCGGGTCGATGTTCGCCTGTGACGACTTCGGTTACGTGCCAGACATCATCACCTGCGCAAAGGGTTTGACGTCCGGCTACTCACCGATCGGCGCGATGATCGCCAGCGACCGGCTGTTCGAGCCGTTCAACGACGGCAAGACCACGTTCGCGCACGGCTACACGTTCGGCGGGCATCCGGTGTCGTCGGCCGTGGCGCTGGCCAACCTCGACATCTTCGAGCGCGAGGGCCTCAACGACCACGTCAAGGAGAACGCGCCGAGATTCCGGGCCACCCTCGAGCAGTTGTACGACCTGCCGATCGTCGGTGACGTTCGCGGTGAGGGTTACTTCTACGGCATCGAACTCGTGAAGGACAAGGCCACCAAGGAGACCTTCAACGACGAGGAGTCCGAGCGGCTGCTTCGCGGCTTCTTGACCCCGGCGCTGTTCGAGGCAGGCCTGTACTGCCGCGCCGACGACCGCGGCGATCCGGTCGTGCAGTTGGCCCCGCCACTGATCAGCGGTCAGAAGGAGTTCGACGCGATCTACCAGATCATGCGCGATGTGCTCGCCGAGGCCGGCCGCCGCATCTGAGTTTGCGCGAAATTGCATTCCAGCAGCGAAAGTACGAGTAACTGCCTGCTGGAATGCCATTTCGGCGAGACTGGCGGCGTGTCCACCAAGCCGAAGCCGAAGAAGCCGCCGATCGATCCCGTCCGCTGGCAGCCTCCGCCCGTCGATCCCCTTCCAGATCTGCCGTCGGCGGACCTGACCGTCGTCCCGCTCCCGGGCAACGCGCCCGAGGACGTGGTCGTCGACGCCGACGGCGCCATCTGGGCGGGCGTCGACGACGGCCGCATCGTGCGCATCACCCCCGGCGGTGGGGACCCGGTCGTCGTCGCCACCACCGAGGGCCGGCCGCTGGGCATGCACGTCGCCCACGACGGCCGCATCCTGGTTTGCACCAGTCCCGGCGGCCTGCTGTCGCTCGACCCGGCCAGCGACACGGTGGAGACATTGGTGGCCGAGGTCGATGACCGGCGATTGATGTTCTGCTCCAATGTCACCCAATCACCGGACGGCACAATCTATTTCACCGAGTCGACGAGCGCGTTCGACTACGCCCATTTCAAGGGTGCGGTGATGGAGGCGCGCCCGCGCGGCAGCCTGTTTCGGCGCGACGCCGACGGCACCGTGCTCACCGCGGTTGCCGGGCTGTATTTCGCCAACGGTGTGACCCCCACCGCCGACGGGTCGGCGTTGGTGTTCGCCGAGACGATGGGGCGCGGGTTGTCGAAGTACTGGCTCACCGGCGAGCGCGCCGGGTCGGTGACGCCGCTTCGCGCAAACCTGCCCGGCCATCCCGACAACCTGTCCACCGGCACCGACGGCCGCATCTGGTGCGCGATGGTCTCACCGCTCAACGCCGCCGCCGAATGGCTCGCGCCGCGCTGGCCGGCGTTGCGCAAGCTGTTGTGGAAGCTGCCCGACAAGCTGCAGCCGCAGATCAAGCCCGAGGTGTGGGCGGTGGCGTTCGATCCGGACACCGGTGACGTCGTCGCGGGTATCCGCTGCGAGCATCCGCGGTTCGGCATGGTGACCGGTCTGGTCGAGTCCGAGGGCCGGCTGTGGATGGGCAGCATCGGCTTCCCCGCGGTCGCGCACGTCGACCTGGCGGCGCTGTCCCTTTGACCGGGTAAGTCACAAATGAAACTCAAGTAACACCAGTCACAGCGCGCCTACCCGCGATCGGCCCGTTCGCGGCTTAATGTGCGGTCACGATGGCGAAGTTTCGAATTCCGCTGCAACGCGCCGCCGTACTGGCCACGGCCTTGTTCGTGGCCGCGGGACCGGCCGTGGCAAGCGCGCAGCCGCCGGCTGCCCCCGAGGCGAGCGCATGCCCGTACCGCGAGGTGACACCACCCGCGGTCGACGCGTCCGAGGTCCCCAAACCCGGTCAGGCACCACCCGCACCGCTGCCGGTGCCCGCCACGCCGATGGGCGGCGAGAAGCTCTCCGGCTGCGGCGTCATCACCGCGCCGGGCACGCCACCACTACCGAACGACATCTCCGCCGAGGCATGGGTGGTGGCCGACCTCGACTCGGGCGACGTCATCGCGGCCAAGGATCCGCACGGCAGGCACCGGCCCGCCAGCATCGTCAAAGTGTTGACCGCCATGCAGGCGATCAAGGAACTGCCGCTCCACAAGGTCGTGCCCGGCACCGCCGAGGATGCCGCCCAGGAGGGCACCAAGGTCGGCGTCGGCGAGGGCGGCCACTACTCGATCAACGACCTGCTGCACGGGCTGCTGATGTATTCGGGCAACGACGCCGCGTTCGCACTGGCTCGCCAGATGGGCGGCTGGGACGCCGCGCTGCACAAGCTCAACGACCTGGCCCGCAAGCTGGGTGGCCTCGACACCCGGGTCGCCACGCCGTCCGGGCTCGACGGTCCCGGCATGAGCACCTCGGCCTACGACATGGCGCTGTTCTACCGGTACGCCTGGCGCAACCCGGTTTTCAGCGACATCGTGTTGACCCGCGCATTCGACTTCCCCGGCCGCGGCGATGTCGGTTACCCGATCGAGAACGACAACAAGCTGTTGCTCAACTACCCCGGCGCGATGGGCGGTAAGACCGGCTACACCGACGACGCCGGGCAGACGTTCGTCGGCGCCGCCGACCGCGACGGCCGTCGGCTCGTCGCGGTGCTCCTCAAGGGCACCCGCCAGCCGATCGCACCGTGGGAGCAAGCCGCGCATCTGCTCGACTACGGCTTCGCCACGGCGCCGGGCACCAGCGTCGGCACACTGATCGAGCCCGACCCGTCATTGCTGGGAACCAACCCGGACGGCGACGGCGCCAACCCCGCGGTCAACGCGGCCCCGATGATGTCGGACATCGACGCGATGCCGGTGCGGGTCGGTGTCGGGGTGGTCGGCAGCGTGATCGTGTTCTCGTTGATCATGGGCGCACGGTCGATGAACCGGCGGCCGCAGCACTAGCACCAGCGGCGCAACAACAGTTCGGCATCGGCGCAGAGCCGTTCGATCATCTCCGCCGCGGAGGACGATTCTGCGACCATGCCGACGCCCTGCCCGGCGTTGACGGGCGCCACCCGGTAGTCCTCGGCAGCCGCGGCGGCGGCGAGCTCGGCGCGGGCGTCGGCATCGATGAGCTCCTCGCGACCGTCGAAGCGGTCGGCGAATTCGTTTCGGAGCACCCGCTCGGGAAGCGTTGCCGGCCATGGGTACTCGAGCGCTATGTCGAAGACGCGGGTCGTCACCGTATCGTCGCCGGATGCGCGCAACAGCTGCCGGCGCGCACCATCGGACGTCGTCGCTTCGGTGCAGGTCGTGAACGCGGTCCCCAGCCAGGCGCCCGAGGCTCCGGCGGCCAGCACCGCGGCCAGGCCGCGGCCCGAGCCGATACCACCGGCGGCGAGTACGGGCACCGGCACCGCGTCGAGCACCTCGGCGAGCAGCGGCAAGGTCCCGATGCGCGCCTCGCCGTGCCCGCCGCCCTCAGCCCCGCGCGCGACGATCACGTCGACACCGGCGTCGACCGCCCGCCGCGCGCCGGTCACATCGGCCACTTGTGCGGCGACCGGTACGCCGGCGTCGTGAGCCTGCCCCACCCAGGACCAGTCGTCACCGAAGCTGACGGCCAGCAATGCCGGCTTCGCGGCGAGCGCGACCTCCAACAGTTCGGGCTCGGCCGCCGTCACCCAGTGCACGAGCCCGATCCCGAAGGGACGCTCGAGCCCCGATACGTGCGCGAGTTCGGCCGCCAACTTCGCGGCGGTGGCCGAACTTCCCATGCCGATCATGCCGAGGCAGCCCGCCCGCGACACCGCTGCGGCCAGGACGCCGCCCGCGGTGCCGCCCATCGGCGCGTTGACGATCGGCGCCTCGAGGCCCATCCGGCGGGACCAGGGCGTCGCAAGGGGCACGGGCGTGACGTTACCGCTTTGCTACGGTGGGCCTGTCAGCAGTTGACACCGGACGAGCGGCGCCGTACCCGGCCAGCGACAAGACGGCGTTTCGGAGGTGTTGCTTCATGCCCTGGGTCATCCTCATCGTTTCGGGTGCGTTCGAAGCCGTGTGGGCCGTCGCCCTGAGCAAGTCGGAAGGTTTCACCCGGCCGATCCCAATAACGGTTTTCGTTGTGGCACTGATCATCTCGATGGGCGGTCTGGGTATCGCATTGCGGGATCTGCCCGTCGGCACCGGTTATGCGGTGTGGGTGGGCGTGGGCGCCGCGCTCACCGTCGTCTATGCGCTGGCCACCGGCGAGGAGAGCGCGTCACCGATCAAGGTGGCACTGCTGCTCGGCATCGTCGGTTGCGTGGTCGGCCTGCAGCTGGTCAGCCAGGGTCACTGACGCCGTCGCAGCCGCGAAATCCCCAACGCGCCAACGGCTCCCGCCGCCGCGGCGGTCAGCACACCACCGACGCCGACACCCTCGTGCACCTGCACCCGGGGGGTGATCTGCACGAGCCCGGGCGGCGGGAGCGGTGCGGCCTCCATATTCTCGATCGACGTGGCCGCCCACGCCGTGGCGAAGAGGATGAGCCGAGCGGTGATGTAGGCGAACACCATCAGGCCGAGCACCGGGCCGAACGTCGCTCCTGCCGGGCCGGTCACCACCGAGCGCAGGTAGATCGACGCCACCTGTTTGAAGACCTCGAACGCCACCGCCGCGAGCACCCCGGCCCGCATTGCCGAACTGAAGCTGATCGACTCGCGGGGCAGCCGCGCGATGATCCAGGTGAACAGCAGCCAGCTGATCAACACCGAGACGGCCAGCGAGATCACCCGCAGCAGAATGCTCATGCCCGGAACATCGCCCAGCCCAACCCATTCGACGGCCTTGCGGGCCAATCCCGAGCTGCTCACCACGGTCAGCGCGATGGTGGCCGCGATCGCCAGGAACAAGCCGGCGATGGCCGTCAGGTCCGACAGCTTCGTGCGCACGAAACCAGGGGTGTCGTGTCGCATCAGGCCCCACATCTGGCTCAGCGCCTCGCGCAGGTTGGCCATCCAGCCAAGCCCGGCCCATGCCGCGGTGGCCAGCCCGATGATGCCGACCGAGGTGCGGGACTCGATCGCGGAGTCCATCAGCTCGACGAGTTGTGTGGCGACGTCGCCGGACACCGACGCCCTGATCCGATCCTGGATCTCGGCGAGCAGTTCGGGCTGCCTGACCAGGATGAAACCGCCGACGGCGAAGCCGACCATCAACAGCGGGAACATCGCGAAGACCGTGAAGTAGGTGATGCCTGCGGCGTAGAAGTCGCCCTTGCTGTCCTTGTAGCGCTCCTGCGCCCGCATGACGTGGTCGAACCATTCGTGCCGCGCGCGCATCCGGTCGACGAACCCCTGCTTCTCTTCCGGCTCCCCCGGAGGTGTCACGCCAGCCTCCCCACGTCAGTCCCCCGGCCGCAGAAACCCCAACCGGTCATATACCCGCCGCAGTGTCGTCGCAGACACGTCGCAGGCACGCTCGGCACCGGCCGCCAGAATCGATTCCAACTCGGCGGGATCGGCGAGCAGTTCGTCGACCCTGGCCTTGATCGGTGTTACGAACTCGACGACGGCTTCGGCGGTGTCGGCTTTGAGGTCGCCGTACCCGCGTCCCGCGTAACCGTCGACCAACTTGTCGATGTCGGTGCCGGTGACTGCAGACTGGATGGTCAGCAGGTTCGAGACGCCGGGTTTGGCGTCGGGGTCATAACGCACCTCGCGTTCGCTGTCGGTGACCGCGGAGCGGATCTTTTTGGCCGAGGCCTTCGGCTCATCGAGCAGGCCGATCAGGCCACCCTCGGTTCCCGCGGATTTGCTCATCTTCGACGTCGGGTCCTGCAGGTCGTAGATCTTGGCCGTCGCCTTCGGAATCATCGGCTCGGGGATGACGAAGGTGTCCGGGAAGCGGGAGTTGACCCGTTGCGCCACATCGCGTGCCAGCTCCAGATGTTGGCGTTGGTCCTCCCCGACCGGCACGAGCTCGGTGTCGTACAACAGCACATCGGCGGCCATCAGCACCGGATAGGTGAACAACCCCACGGTGGTGGCCTCGCTGCCTTCCTTCTGCGATTTGTCCTTGAACTGCGTCATCCGCGACGCCTGCCCGAAACCGGTGAAACAGCCGAGCACCCAAGCCAATTCGGCGTGCGCCGGAACATGGCTCTGCACGAAGACCGTGGCCCGGCCCGGGTCGATGCCCAGCGCGAGGTACTGCGCGGCCGTGACCAGCGTGCGCCGCCTCAGCCGCTCGGGGTCTTGCGGGATCGTGATCGCGTGCAGGTCCACCACGCAGAAGAACGCGTCGTGGTCGTCCTGGAGGCCGACCCACTGCTGGATCGCTCCCAGTGCATTGCCGAGGTGCAGCGAGTCGGAGGTCGGTTGGACCCCGGAGAAGACGACGGGTTTCGGCGAACTGCTCATGATCGCCCGATCATTTCACGCGACCGGTATTCGACCGTCACCGGCGCGTGGTCCGACCAGCGCAGCGCATACGCCTCGGCGCGCTCCACCCGGGCAGCGACGGCCCGTTCCGCCAGCGCCTTGGTGGCCAACTGGTAGTCGATGCGCCAGCCGGCGTCGTTGTCGAAGGCGCGGCCCCGCCACGACCACCACGCGTACGGACCCGGCTGGTCGGGGTGCAACTCGCGAACCACGTCCACCCAACCCGAGGCGAGCAGCGCGGTGAGCCACTGTCGCTCACCCGGCAGGAACCCGGACTTCTTGAGGTTTCCCTTCCAGTTCTTGATGTCGTTGGTGGTGTGGGCGATGTTCCAGTCGCCGCATACGACGGCCTCGCGGTCGGTCAGCGTCGCCATCCGAGCGGCGAGCTCGGCCATGAACCGTTCCTTTTCGAGCTGGCGGTCCGTCTCTGCCTCGCCGGTCTGGACGTAGACGCTCGCGACCGTCACCCCGGCGGTGTCGACCTCCAGATAGCGGCCGTGCGCGCCGAACTCGTCGGACTCGAGCAGCCGCGACGCCGAGATCGGGTGGCGCGACAGCACGGCCACGCCGCTGCGACCCTTGATGTGCGGTTCGGCCGACGCCAGGCGCCAACCGTCGGCCAGGGCGGGCGCCAATGCGGCGGTCAGCTGCTCATCGTCGGCGCGGGTTTCCTGCAGGCAGATCACGTCGGCGGGGGTCGACGCCAACCACGGCAACAGACCGCGGTTCTGCGGCGAGCGCTCTTTGACCGCAGCTCGGATGCCGTTGACGTTGATGGTGCTGACGATCAGCGAGGTCACAGCGGCAGACCATACCGACGCACTTGCGGTACCGCCGGTATCACCTTTACTGTCGGGCTGATGGCTAGAAACTTGCCGCGCGACCCGCTCCACGTCGGCTCAGGCGAGCCCATCGTGTTGCTACACCCGTTCATGATGTCGCAGAACGTCTGGAAAAAGGTCGCCCCGCTCATCGCCGACACCGGCCGCTACGAGGTGCTGGCCCCGACGATGCCCGGGCACAACGGCGGGGTGAAAGGGCACCGGTTCCTGGACACCGCCGAGCTGGCCGACGACGTCGAACGCAGGATGGATGCGCTGGGCTGGGACACCGCCCACATCGTCGGCAACTCGCTCGGCGGGTGGGTGGCCTTCGAATTGGAGCGCCGCGGACGGGCCCGCACGCTGACCGGGATCGCACCGGCAGGCGGTTGGAGCAAGTTCACGCCGGCGAAATTCGAGATCGTCGGCAAGTTTTTGGCCGGCTTCCCGGTGTGGGTGTTCACGCTGGCGTTCCGGCAACGCGTTCTGAAGCTGCCGTTCACGCGCTGGTTGGCGCACTTCCCCATCAGCGCCACGCCGGACCGGTTGTCCGACGACGACCTCATCGACATCATCGACGACGTCACCCACTGCCCGGCCTACTACCAGCTGCTGGTGAAGTCGCTGCTGACCCCGGGCCTGATGGAACTGGCCGAAAGCGCGTGCCCCACCCACCTGGTGATCTGCGAGAAGGACCGGGTGCTGCCGCATCCGCGGTTCACCCGCCACTTCACCCAGCAGCTGCCGTCGAGCACGCAGGTCACGCATCTCGAGGACGTCGGCCACATCCCGATGTTCGAGGCGCCGCAGCAAGTCGCCGACCTGATCGTCGCCTTCATCGACGGGCACGCCGCCGAGCCGCGTGAGGCGCTGGGCGGCTAGAGCTTCGTCACCGGCTCGCTCGTCGCGCCCTCCAGCACCGAGTTCAGCGTCTTGCTGGGACGCATCACCGCAGTGGTCTTCTCCGGGTCCGGGTAGTAGTACCCGCCGATGTCGACCGAGTCGCCCTGCACCTCGACGAGTTCGTTGACGATCGCATCCTCGTTGTCGGCCAACGACTTTGCGAGATCCGCGAAGTGGTCGGCGAGCTCCTTGTCGTCGGTCTGCTCGGCCAGCTCTTGCGCCCAGTACATCGCGAGGTAGTACTGGCTGCCCCTGTTGTCGAGCTCACCGGTCTTGCGTGACGGGCTCTTGTTGTTGTCCAACAGTTTTCCGATGGCCGAGTCCAGCGTCTTACCCAGCAGAACGGCTCGCTTGTTCTCGGTCTTGCGCCCGATGTCCTCGAAACATGCTCCCAGAGCGAGGTATTCGCCGAGCGAATCCCAGCGCAGGTGGTTCTCCTCGACCAGCTGGTGGACGTGCTTGGGCGCGGAGCCACCGGCACCGGTTTCGTACATCCCGCCGCCGGCCATCAGCGGCACGATCGACAGCATCTTGGCGCTGGTGCCCAACTCCAGGATCGGGAAGAGGTCAGTCAGGTAGTCGCGCAGGATGTTTCCGGTCACGGCGATGGTGTCCTGGCCGCGGATCAACCGTTCCAGGGTGTACCGCATGGCCCACACCTGCGGCATGATCTGGATGTGGAGGCCCTCGGTGTCGTGGTCCTTGAGGTACTCCTTGACCTTCTTGCGCAGCTCCACCTCGTGCGGACGCTCCGTGTCGAGCCAGAACAGCGCGGTCATGTCGGCGGCCCTGGCCCTCGTCACGGCCAGCTTCACCCAGTCGCGGATCGCGGCGTCCTTGACCACCGGCATGCGCCAGATATCGCCGGCCTCGACGTTCTGGGTCATCAGCACCTCGCCGGTGTCGACGTCGACGATGTTGGCGACGCCGTCCTCGGGGATCTCGAACGTCTTGTCGTGGCTGCCGTACTCCTCGGCCTTCTGCGCCATCAGCCCCACGTTGGGCACGGTGCCGATGGTCGTCGGATCGAACTGCCCGTGGGTCTTACAGAAGTTGACCATCTCCTGGTAGATCCGACTGAATGTGGACTCGGGGTTGACCGCCTTGGTGTCCTTGGTCCGCCCGTCGGCGCCGTACATCTTGCCGCCGAGCCGGATCATGGCGGGCATCGACGCGTCGACGATCACATCGCTCGGCGAATGGAAGTTCGTGATGCCGCGGGCCGAATCCACCATCGCCAGTTCCGGCCGGTGCTCGTGCACGGCGTGGATGTCCTGGACGATCTCCTCACGCTGCGAGGCGGGCAGCGCCTGGATCTTGTCGTAGAGGTCGGACATGCCGTTGTTGACGTTCACGCCGAGCTCGTCGAGCACCTTCTGGTGCTTGGCGAACGCGTCCTTGTAGAACACCTTCACCGCGTGGCCGAACACGATCGGGTGCGACACCTTCATCATCGTCGCCTTGACGTGCAGCGAGAACATCACGCCGGTCTTGTAGGCGTCCTCGATCTGTTCTTCGAAGAATTCGCAGAGCGCCTTTTTGCTCATGAACATGCTGTCGATGATGTCGCCGTCGTCGAGCGCCACCTCCGGCTTGAGCACGATCGTCTCGCCGCTCTCGGTTTCGAGCACCATCTTGACCCTGCGGTCCTTGTCCAGCGTCATCGACTTCTCGCCGTCGTAGAAGTCACCGGTCTTCATGGTCGCCACGTGTGTGCGCGAGGCCATCGACCACTCGCCCATGCTGTGCGGGTGCCGACGCGCGTACTCCTTGACCGCCCTAGGGGCGCGGCGATCCGAGTTACCTTGCCGCAGAACCGGGTTGACCGCGCTGCCGAGGACCTTGGCGTAGCGTTCCTTGATCTCTTTTTCTTCGTCGTTCTTCGGCTCGCCGGGGTAGTCGGGTAGGTCGTAGCCCTTCGCCTTGAGCTCCTTGATCGCGGCCAACAGCTGCGGCACCGAGGCGCTGATGTTGGGCAGCTTGATGATGTTGGTGTCGGGACTCTCCGTGAGTTCGCCCAGCCGCGCCAGGTTGTCGGGCACCCGCTGCTCGTCGGTGAGGCGGTCGGAGAACTCCGCGAGAATGCGTGCGGCCACCGAGATGTCACTGGTCTCGACGTTGATGCCCGCCGGCTCGGTGAACGTGCGAATGATCGGCAGGAACGCGTAGGTCGCCAGCAGCGGCGCCTCGTCGGTCAGCGTGTAGATGATGGTCGGCTGCTCGGCAGTCATGTGGAGTTCTCCCGGCTCGCTAATCGGTTCAGGCCTCGGTCAGTCGACTACCAGTATTGCGCCGTACCCGGTGCTCTGTGTGAGCCAGGGGGTCCGCGGGGAAGGACTGTGATCCGTTACCGGCGGGTAGCCAGTCGTCGGCATCCCTTGCTGGCAGACGCAGGTGACGTGCGATAAGCTTCTCATCGGTCATGAGTGCCAGCGACAAGCCCCGGCTTGCTGGTCGGCAACCCTCCAACCGCGGTGGGGTGCCCCGGGTGATGACCAGGTTGAGTACCCGCTGACAAGCGGTTACCGGCAAGCGCGGGTCCGTTGTGACGGGCCCCCAGAGAAGACAGTGGAGGTCCGGCGTGCGCAGTTACCGCTGAGTGCGTGAAATGCCCCTTTTCGGCCCCTCACAACAGGAGAAGCTATGAGCACCGAACACGATGACCCGACCGCGCGGTGGGCGTTCGAAACCAAACAGGTCCACGCCGGACAGACCCCCGACAGCGCGACGAACGCGCGGGCGCTGCCCATCTACCAGACCACGTCGTACACGTTCGACAGCACCGATCACGCCGCCGCACTGTTCGGCCTCGCCGAGCCGGGCAACATCTACACGCGGATCATGAACCCGACCCAGGACGCCGTCGAGCAGCGCATCGCCGCGCTCGAGGGCGGTGTCGCCGCACTGTTCCTGGCCTCCGGTCAGGCCGCATCGACGTTCGCGATTCTCAACCTCGCCGACACGGGTGACCACATCGTGTCCAGCCCACGGCTGTACGGCGGCACCTACAACCTGTTCCACTACTCGCTGCCGAAGCTGGGCATCGAGGTCAGCTTCGTCGAAGACGCCGACGACCTCGACTCCTGGGGCGCTGCGGTGCGGCCAAACACCAAGGCGTTCTTCGCCGAGACGATCTCCAATCCGAAGATCGACGTGCTCGACATCCCGGGCGTCTCGGGTGTCGCCCACGACGCCGGGGTACCGCTGATCGTCGACAACACGATCGCCACGCCGTATCTGATTCAACCGTTGAGCCACGGCGCCGACATCGTCGTGCACTCGGCAACCAAGTACCTCGGCGGGCACGGGACCGCGATCGCCGGTGTCATCGTCGACGGCGGCACGTTCGACTGGACCAACGGAAAGTTCCCCGGCTTCACCGAACCCGACCCCAGCTACCACGGCGTCGTATTCGCCGAACTCGGCCCGCCCGCGTTCGCGCTGAAGGCACGCGTGCAGCTGCTGCGCGACCTGGGTTCGGCGGCGTCGCCTTTCAACGCGTTCCTGGTGTCCCAGGGACTGGAGACGTTGAGCCTGCGTGTCGAGCGGCACGTCGAGAACGCACAGAAGGTCGCCGAATACCTGTCGGCACACGAGGACGTCATCTCGGTGAACTACGCCGGGTTGCCATCGTCGCCGTGGTATGAGCTCGGAAAGAAGTTGGCGCCCAAGGGGACCGGTGCGGTGCTCGCGTTCGAACTGTCGGGCGGGGTCGACGCCGGGAAGGCCTTCGTCAACTCGCTGACCCTGCACAGCCACGTCGCCAACATCGGCGACGTTCGCTCGCTGGTGATCCATCCGGCTTCCACCACACACGCACAGCTCTCGCCGGAAGAGCAGTTGGCCACCGGCGTCACGCCAGGGCTGGTGCGGCTGGCGGTCGGCATCGAGGGCATCGACGACATCCTGGCCGATCTCGAGCAGGGCTTCGCCGCGGCCAAGCCGTTCAGCTCCGCAGGCAAGTCCGATCCGAACACCACGGCGGCGTTCTGATGACCCTCTCCGACCTGGAAGTCGAGGTGCCACTCCTGAATCTGCCCGCGGAAGGCGAGATCGGCGTGGTCGACATCGGCCCGCTGACGCTGGAGAACGGCGCGGTCATCGACGACGTGTCGATCGCCGTGCAGCGCTGGGGCGAGTTGTCGCCCGAGCGCGACAACGTCGTCGTCGTGCTGCACGCGCTGACCGGCGATTCGCACATCACCGGTCCGGCAGGACCCGACCACCCGACCCCCGGCTGGTGGGATGGCGTCGCGGGACCCGGCGGACCCATCGACACCGACCGCTGGTGCGCGGTGGCGACCAACGTGCTCGGCGGCTGCCGCGGCTCCACCGGCCCGAGCTCACCGCATCCCGACGGCAAGGCGTGGGGTTCGCGTTTCCCGGTCGTCTCCGTCCGCGACCAGGTGCGCGCCGACATCGCCGCGCTGGAGGCGTTCGGGATCACCGAGGTCGCCGCGGTCATGGGCGGCTCGCTGGGTGGCGCCCGCGCGCTCGAGTGGATGGTCGGCCATCCGGACAGGGTGCGCTCGGGGCTGGTGCTGGCCGTCGGCGCGCGTGCCACCGCAGACCAGATCGGCACGCAGAGCTCGCAGGTCGCCGCGATCAAGGCCGATCCGAACTGGCAGAACGGCGACTACTACGGCACCGGCCTGTCCCCCGATCTCGGCATGGAGATCGCCCGCCGGTTCGCCCACCTGACCTATCGCGGCGAACTCGAGCTCGATACCCGGTTCGCCAACGATCCGCAGGACGACGAGGACCCCGGCGTGGGCGGCCGCTACGCCGTGCAGAGCTATCTGGAGCATCAGGGCCGAAAGCTGGTGTCGCGGTTCGACGCGGGCACGTATGTGGCCCTCACCGAGGCGCTGTCCAGCCATGACGTCGGACGGAACCGCGGTGGCGTCGAGGCCGCGCTGCGTGGCTGTGGTGTGCCTGCCGTGGTCGGCGGCATCACCTCCGACCGGCTCTATCCGCTTCGGCTGCAGGAGGAGCTGGCCGAATTGCTGCCCGGCTGCGCCGGAATCGATGTCGTCGAGTCGATCTACGGGCACGACGGCTTCCTGGTGGAGACCGACGCGGTCAACAAGCTGATCCGCCGAACGCTGGAGCTGGCATCTCGGTGAGCGGGCCGGAACAACATCGCTCGCTGTCGTTCGGCGCGGAAGCCGCGGCCTACGAACGCGGTAGGCCGTCGTATCCGCCCGAGGCGATCGACTGGTTGCTGCCGTCGGCCGCCGCCAAGGTGCTCGACCTCGGGGCGGGCACGGGCAAGTTGACCACGCGCCTCGTCGAGCGCGGCCTCGACGTCGTCGCCGTCGATCCGATTCCCGAAATGCTTGACCTGCTGAGTCGTTCGCTTCCCGAGACGCCCGCGCTGCTCGGCACGGCCGAGGAGATCCCGCTGCCCGACGACAGCGTGGACGCGGTGCTGGTGGCCCAGGCCTGGCACTGGTTCGATCCCGACATCGCGGTGAAGGAGGTCGCCCGCGTACTGCGCCCCGGCGGTCGGCTGGGCCTGGTGTGGAACACCCGCGACGAGCGACTCGGCTGGGTCAAAGACCTCGGCCGCATCATCGGTCACGAACACGATCCGTTCAGCAACACCGTGTCGCTGCCCGAACCGTTCACCGATGTCGAACGTCATCAGGTCGAGTGGACCAGTTACCTGACCCCCCAGGCGCTTATCGACCTGGTGGCGTCGCGCAGCTACTGCATCACCTCACCGGAGCAGGTGCGCACCAGGACCCTGGACCGCGTGCGCGAGCTGCTGTCGACCCACCCGGCGCTGGCCAACTCCACCGGGCTGGCGCTGCCGTACGTCACGGTGTGCATCCGGGCGACGCTGGCCTGACAGCCGCGCCGAGATCGACGTATTGGCGGAAATGGTCGAGGAAAACCCGCCAAAGCGTAAGTCTCGGCGATTGTGGCGTTAGCTGGTGCCCAGCGGGTCGATGGTCCAGGCGACATAGAGCATCGTCGCGCTGACGGTCGCGGTGGTGACGAAATCGACGCCTCGGCTCCGCACCGCCAGCAGCCCCGCCCGTTCGTCGCTCAGCATCAGCCGCAGCGCTGCAGCCACACCGACCCCGATCGCCATCACCAGCGCGCCGCGTCGCCAATAGCCCGCGACCACCAGGACGAACGCGGCGGCGAAGATCAGCCCGACCGACCAGAACGGCCACTGACTCGCGAAAACCTTGCGCGCGAACTCCTTTGGTGTCACGTCGCCGCCAGTGCCTCCGCGCGCTCGACCACGTTCGTCAAAAGGAACGCCCGCGTCAGCGGGCCGACGCCACCCGGATTGGGCGAGACGTGGCCGGCGACATCCCAGACGTCGGGGTGGACGTCACCGACGAGCTTGCCGTTCTCGTCGCGGCTGACGCCAACGTCGACGACCGCAGCGCCGGGTCGCACCATCTCAGCGGTCACCATGTGCGGCATGCCCGCCGCGGCGATGATGATGTCGGCCTCTCGGGCCAGCTCCGGGAGATGGCGAGTCGCGGTGTGGCACAATGTCACCGTCGCGTTCTCCGAACGACGCGTTAGCAGCAGTCCGAGCGGGCGGCCGACCGTCACACCGCGGCCGATGACGACGACCTGCGCGCCGGCGATCTCCACCTCGTAGCGGCGCAGCAGGTGCACGATCCCGCGCGGAGTGCACGGCAGCGGGGCCGGTTCGTTGAGAACCAGCCTGCCGAGGTTCGTCGGATGCAGACCGTCTGCGTCCTTGCCCGGGTCGACGCGCTCCAGGGCGGCGTTTTCGTTGAGGTGCTTGGGCAGCGGCAACTGGACGATGTAACCGGTGCACTCGGGGTTGGCGTTGAGCTCGTCGATCGTCTCGTCGAGCGTGGCCTGGCTGATGTCGGCGGGCAGGTCGCGGCGGATCGAGTTGATGCCGACCTTCGCGCAGTCGGAGTGCTTACCGCGCACGTAGGCCTGCGAGCCGGGGTCGTCGCCGACGAGCACCGTGCCCAGCCCCGGCGTACGTCCCGCCGCGGTCAGCGCCGCGACCCGTTCGGTGAGGTCGACGAAGATCTCGTCGCGCGTGGCCTTGCCGTCCAGTGTGATCGCACCCACGCGTCACAGTCTGGCATGCTCTGAGACCATGAACACTCAGCCCAATGTGTTCACCCCGGCCAAGCTCGGCCCGGTGACGCTGCGCAATCGGATCATCAAGGCGGCGACGTTCGAGGCGTCGACGCCGAACGCGCTCGTCACCGACGAACTGATCAACTTCCACCGGCTGCCCGCCGCCGGCGGAGTCGGGATGACGACGGTCGCCTACTGCGCGGTCGCTCCCGGCGGGCGCACCGACGGCTGGCAGATCTGGATGCGCCCCGAGGCGGTGCCAGGGCTGAAGCGGCTGACCGAAGCGGTCCATGCCGAGGGCGCGGCGATCAGCGCACAGATCGGCCATGCCGGCCCAGTGGCGAATGCGCGGACCAACAAGGCCAAGGCGCTGGCGCCGATCCGCTTCTTCAACCCGCTGTCGATGCGGTTCGCCAAGAAGGCCACGCGTGAGGACATCCGCGATGTCACCGAGGCGCACGCCAACGCCGCGCGCCTGGCGATCGAATCCGGTTTCGACGCGGTCGAGATCCATCTCGGCCACAACTACCTGGCCAGCTCGTTCCTCAGTCCACTGCTCAACCGCCGCACCGACGAGTTCGGCGGCTCGCTTCAGAACCGCGCCAAAGTGGCCCGCGGCGTCGTCATGGCGGTGCGGCGCGCGGTGGAGAAGGAGGGTGCCCCGATCGCGGTGACCGCGAAGCTGACCATGACCGACGGTGTGCGTGGCGGCATCCCGATCGAGGAGTCGCTGCAGACCGCGAAATGGCTCGAGGAGGACGGCGGGCTGGACGCCATCGAGCTGACGGCGGGCAGTTCGCTGGTCAACCCGATGTACCTGTTCCACGGCGACGCGCCGATCAAGGAGTTCGCGAACGCGTTCAAGCCGCCGATCCGGTGGGGCATCCGGATGACCGGCAAGAAGTTCCTGCGCCAGTACCCCTACCGCGACGCATTCCTGTTGCGCCACGCCCAGAAGTTCCGCGCCGAATTGAAGATGCCGCTGATCCTGTTGGGCGGCATCACCAACCGAGAGTCGATGGACCTCGCGATGGCCGAGGGCTTCGACTTCGTGGCGATGGGACGCGCGTTGCTGGCCGAACCGGACCTGATCAACCGCATCCAGGCCGACAGCTCGGTGCAGTCGATCTGCGATCACTGCAACAAGTGCATGCCGACGATCTACAGCCACACCCGCTGTGTGCTGACCGGGGCGCCGGACAACTATCAGCCGTCGCCGGCGGGCCGCGGTTCGACGTAGGCCACCATCGGTTCGGTCACCAGCACCTGGTCTCCGGCGGTGACGACGAGTTCCTTGGGCGAGAACGTATAAGTGGCGCCCTCGTTCTCGACGGTGAAGACGCCGTCACTGTTTTCGACGGCAGGCGCGGTCAGCACCAGACCGTCACTCATCCGCACCCCGCGGTACTCATAGCTGCTGCCCCGCTCGCAGATCGCGACGAGCGCAAACTGGGTGCGGCCCAAAGCCGCTGGCTGCCATGGCGCCTCGCAACGGGCTTTTGAGTCGACGAACCCACGGGCGTCGATCGCTATAGCGCCTTGCGCATCGACCGTCGGCGCCAGGAACGCCGCGACGACACAGAGCCCGCCAATGCCGAAGACCAGGAAAGGCGCCCGAGACACCATGACCTATGGTGACCACGTTTCGTCGCCATAAGCGCGCGACTCGCCGTACGACCGGCAAACTTCCGTGGTCGGAGCACCGGGTCGCACATGCCTACCGTTAGAGTTGGCGACGATGAGCCGACCCGCCCCGCCCGCGCTGACCGTTCGGTACGACGGATCGACCCGAACCTTCGCGGCGGGCAATGACGTCGTCATCGGCCGCGATCTGCGCGCCGACGTTCGCATCGCCCATCCGTTGATCTCCCGTGCGCATCTGGTGTTGCGCTTTGACCAGGGCCGCTGGGTGGCGATCGACAACGGCAGCCTCAACGGGATGTTCGTCAACAACCGCAGAGTTCCCGCGGTCGACATCCACGACGGTCAGACGATCAACATCGGCAATCCAGACGGTCCGCGACTGACTTTCGAGATCGGCCGCCATCAGGGCGCGGTGGGCCGGACGCCGACCGTGGCGGTGCCGATCGCCAACCAGCGACCGACGGGCACCTACCCCACCGCGCCGCCGCCCCCGCCGGTTTCGGGTCCACACTCGGCTCCGCACACCACGCGGCCATACGGTCCGCCGCCGGGTCAGGCGCGTCCGCAACCGACCTACCCGAGTGCGCCTCCCCCGCCCCGGCATCCCAGCACGCCGCAGCCCGCGGCCTATACGAGCCCTCAACAGCCGGTGCGTCAGGTGATATCGTCCCCGGCGCTCGAGTCGGCGACGATGATGGGACCGACCGCGGCGCCGCGCTCCAGCGAGGGCAACCTCGCCACGAGCATGCTCAAGATCCTGCGGCCGGGAACCAGGCCGCCGGACAACGTCCCCGGCGCAGTCAAGATCGGTCGAGCCACCGGCAACGACATCGTCGTACCCGACGTGCTGGCCTCGCGCCACCACGCCACGCTGGTGCCGACGGCGGCCGGTACCGAGATCATCGACAACCGCAGCATCAACGGCACGTTCGTCAACGGTGCACGCGTGGAGTCCGCGCTACTTCGCGACGGTGACACGGTCACCATCGGCAACATCGACCTCGTCTTCTCCGGCGGCACGCTGGTCCGCCGCAGCGAGAGCGAGGCCGCGACCCGCACCGGCGGTCTGGAAGTACACGGTGTCACGTGGACGATCGAGAACAACAAAACGCTGCTGGACAACATCTCGATCGCCGCGCGGCCGGGAACGCTGACTGCGATCATCGGCCCGTCGGGCGCCGGTAAGTCGACGTTCGCGCGGTTGGTCGCCGGCTACACCCATCCGACGACGGGCACGGTGACCTTCGAGGGCCACAACGTGCACGCCGAATACGCGTCGCTGCGCTCCCGGATCGGGATGGTTCCCCAGGACGACGTCGTGCACGGTCAGCTGACCGTGCGTCAGGCGCTGATGTACGCCGCGGAACTGCGCCTGCCGCCGGACACCACGAAGGCCGACCGGGAACAGGTCGTCATGCAGGTGCTCGAGGAACTCGAGATGACCAACCATCTGGAGACCCGCGTCGACAAGCTCTCCGGCGGCCAGCGCAAGCGCGCTTCGGTTGCGCTCGAACTGTTGACCGGCCCGTCGCTGCTGATCCTCGACGAGCCGACCTCGGGTCTGGACCCCGCACTGGACCGCCAGGTGATGACGATGCTGCGGCAACTGGCCGACGCCGGTCGCGTCGTGCTGGTCGTCACGCACTCGCTGACCTATCTCGACGTCTGCGATCAGGTGCTGCTGCTGGCGCCCGGCGGAAAGACCGCGTTCTACGGCCCGCCCAGCCAGATCGGCCCGTCGATGGGCACCACCAACTGGGCCGACATCTTCAGCTCGGTGGCCAGCGACCCCGAGGCCGCCAACGAGCGCTTCCTGTCCAAGCACGGGCCTCCGCCACCGCCACCGCCGACCGAGGAGCCGTCCGATCTGGGCAGCCCGACGAGCACGAGCGTGCGGCGACAGTTCTCGACGATCGCGCGCCGACAGGTGCGGCTGGTGGTATCCGACCGCGGCTACTTCGCGTTCCTGATGCTGCTGCCGTTCATCATGGGCGTGCTGTCGCTCTCGGTGCCCGGTGATGTCGGGTTCGGCGTGCCCGTGCCTGCGATACAGGGCGGCCCGGCACCCAACGAGCCGGGCCAGATCCTGGTCATGCTCAACGTCGGCGCCATTTTCATGGGCACCGCGCTGACCATCCGGGCGCTGATCGGCGAACGGGCGATCTTCCGCCGTGAGCAGGCCGTCGGATTGTCAACGACCGCATACCTTTTGGCGAAGGTGTTCGTGTTCACCCTGTTCGCGGTCGTCCAGTCGGCGATCGTGACGGCGATCGCGATCATCGGCAAGGGTTGGGGTCCCGGTGCCGTCGACAGCGGTGCATTTATCGGCAACCGCAGCATCGAGCTGTTCGTCGACATCGCGGTGACGACGGTGGCCGCGGCGATGGTGGGCCTGGCGCTCTCGGCGTTGGCCAGGTCCAACGAACAGATCATGCCGCTGCTGGTGGTGGCGATCATGTCCCAGCTGGTGTTCTCGGGCGGCATGATCCCGGTGACAGACCGGATCGTGCTCGACCAGATGTCCTGGTTCACCCCTGCCCGTTGGGGTTTCGCGGCTTCGGCCTCGACGATCGACCTGATCCGGTTGGTGCCCGGCCCATTGACGCCCAACGACCGACACTGGGACCACAGCGCGGGCACATGGCTGTTCGACATCGCCATGCTGGCGCTGATCTCCATCGGCTACACGGCGTTCGTGCGCTGGCGGATTCGGCTGAGCAGCGCTTAGCGCGCCGATATCCGTGCGTGATGGCGATCATGCCCCGTGGATATTCAGGCCGTGCGCGGCGGCGAACGCAAGCGCTTGGTCGACGTCGATTTTCACGCCGGTGAGGCCGGCGGTGGTCCACAGTGACGGGTCGGTCCTCGCGCCGCGAAGGTCGGCCTCGTCGAGTCGCAGGTTCTGCACCCGCGCCCCGCTCAGATCCGCGCCGCGCAACACCGCCTTGCGCAGATCGGCGTCGACGAGGCCTGCCTCGCGCAACCGGCATCGGGTGAGATCCACACCCCGCAGATCACATCCGCCGAGGACGGCCAGTGTCAGGTCGACGTCGACCAGCGTCATCGGCCGAAGGCGGCTTCCGGTGAATACCGATCCGAGCATGCTGCACTGCCGGAATACGCTGTGGTGCAGGGTTGCTCGCTCGAACCGGCAGTTCCGAAACGCCGAACCGGCATGTTCGGATTCGGTGAGGTCGACGCCGCGGAAATCACATTCGTCGAACACCACGCGTTTGGTGCGTAGCCTGCTGAGGTCGTCGTCGCGGAAGTCGCGGCCGGTGTAGTGCTTGTCGCTCCACAGTGTTTCGTCGCGGCGCACTCGGTCAACCGGGCAGGGAGGTCAGGTTCGCCAGAGCGTATTCGGTGATCGCGATCAACGCCGCCTTGGCGGACTGCCGGTCACGCGCGTCGACGGTGATCACCGGAACGTGCTCGCCAAGCGCCAACGCCTTGCGTACCGCGGCAGCGGGATGCCTTGGCGCGCTGTCGAACTGGTTGATCGCAACGAGGAACGGCAGGTTGCGCGCCTCGAAGAAGTCGACCGCGGCGAAGCTGTCCTGTAGACGCCGCACGTCGACCAGGATGATGGCTCCGATCGCGCCGCGGACGAGGTCGTCCCACATGAACCAGAACCGGCGCTGACCGGGCGTGCCGAACAGGTACAACACCAGGTCATCGGCCAAGGTGATGCGACCGAAGTCCATCGCCACCGTCGTCGTGTTCTTCTGGGGCGTGGCTTCGAGTCCGTCGACGCCCGCCGAGGCGGTGGTCACCAAGGCCTCGGTCCGCAGCGGCATGATCTCGGAGACCGCGCCGACGAACGTCGTCTTCCCGGCGCCGAAGCCACCCGAGATGACGATCTTCGTGGAGGCGGTCTCCTCAAAGTGCCTTGAGGCCACGCAGTGTCCTTCCTATCAACTCACGTCTTTCGTCGATGTCGGTCGACTCGCCCAGGGTGCTGCCGACCGCCACATAACCCTGCGTCACGAGATCGCCGATGAGCACCCGCGCCACGCCGAGCGGCAACGATAACTTCACAGCGATCTCGGTAACCGACGGGCGGTCGACGCATATCGCCACGATCTGCCCGCGCACGTCGTTACCCGGCCAGCGCGGCGGCTTGGCCGATTGAACCGTCTCGATCGGCGCTTCCATCGGCAGCGAGATGCGGGAGTCGGTGCGGCCCGCGGTCAGGATGTACGGCCGGACCAGGCTCGGCTCGGCCGCGACGTCACCCTCCCACTGGTCCATCGGCCGCTCACGAATGTTGGGGTGCGCGCCGTCGCGCCGACTGGACGACGGTGCCCACCCGTTCGACCAATACCGCCATCTCGTAACCGATCTGGCCGATGTCGCAGTTGCGTGCCGCCAGGGTGGCCAGGTTCGAGCCGTCGCCGACGCGCATCAACAGCAGGTAGCCGTTCTCCATCTCGACCACCGACTGCAGCACGTGACCGCCGTCGAAGAGTTGTGCCGCACCCGTGGACAGGCTCGCCAGTCCGGAGGCCACGGCCGCGAGTTGGTCGGCCCGCTCGGTCGGGATGTGCTCGCTGGCCGCCATCAGCAGCCCGTCGGCGGACACCAGCACCGCGTGCGTCACCCCCGACACTTCGCGGGCGAATTTGGAGACCAGCCAGTCGAGCGAGTCGCGCTGCGTCGAACGGGCCGGGTACGTCATTCGGTATCGGTTCCTCTGGTCTCTCGTGCGTGCGAGCGGCCGGCGTGCACCCCGCCGAAGTGGCTGCTGATGCTGGCGCGAACGGCGTCAGGATCGCGTTGCGAGGCTTCCGGTTGCGCGCCCAACTCAGCCGCCGATGCTACCTCGCCGGTCTGTGCGGCGCCCGGCACGAGGCGGGCACCCGGGGTGCGCACCGGAAGCCCGTCGTCGGTGACTTCGGTGACCGGGGCCTCGTCGGCGGCGGCTGCGGCCGACCAGCCGTGGTCCCAGACCGATTCCCAGTTCAGGTCCTCGCTGTTGGCGAGTTCGGTCGGGTCGACCAGCCACTCCGAGAGCATGCTCTGGTAGATCGAGTCGTCGGCATCGGCCGTTTCCGCCGCTTGGGTTCGCGCCGCGAAGAAGCTCGAGGTGTCCGACGGCCGGCCGGCCGGTTCCGGCTCCCCGACTTCTTCGTCCGGGGTGGCCGCGATACCGCTGGCGCCGGGGTTGCGCTGCGGCAGGACCGCAATCGGCGCATCAGAGTGGCCGTTGGCGTGCCTCGGCTCGTCGAGCGCCAGCGCCGTCGCGATCCCCGAATGGGCGTCGGCGGGCGTGGCGTACTCGGGCTCGCTGAACTGGTGCGGCTCCCCGGGTCGCCTCAACAACTCGCTCGGCACGTACACACCCGCGGTGGTGCCCGAATCCGGCTCGCCACCGATCGTGGACCGCAACCGGACCACCAGCCCGTGCTGCGCGGCGAGGCGCCCCACGACGAACAACCCCATGTGCCGCGCGGTGTAGGGGTCGACCTGTCCGCCTGACTGCAGACGGGAGTTGGCCACCCGCAGATCCGACTCGGTCATCCCGAGCCCGATGTCACTCACCTCGATGACCAGTCCGCCGTTGGCGGTGTGCACGGCCGACACCCGCACCTGTGAAATCGGCGGCGAGTAGCGCAGCGCGTTGTCGAGCAGTTCGGCGAGCAGGTGGACCAGGTCACCGGCGACGGCGCCGACGACCTCACTGTCGGGAACGGTCGCGGTGACGACCCGGGTGTAGTCCTCGACCTCGGAGGCCGCGGCGTTGATCACCGCGGAGACCGGAACCGGCTCGGCCTGCTCGCGAGGAACCCTCGCGCCGGACAGCACCAGAAGGTTCGCGCCGTTACGTCGCATCCGGGCGGCCAGATGGTCCAGCCGGAACAGGCTCTCGAGCCGCTCGGGGTCCTCCTCGTTGCGCTCCAGCCGGTCGATCAACGCCAACTGCTGGTCGACCAGCGAGCGGCTGCGCCGTGAGAGCGTCTCGAACATGTCCCCGATCTGCAGCTGCAACCGCGACTGTTCGGCGGCGAGGAAGACGGCCTGCTCGTGCAGTTCGTCGACGGCATGGGCGACCTGGCCCACCTCCTCGGTCGTGTGCACCGGGATCGGGGTGATCTGCGAGGCGTCACCACCGGCACGCACCCGCTCGATTTCTGCGCCGAGGTCTTCGTGGGCGACCTTGAGCGCGCTGTCGCGCAGACGCCGCAGCGGTCGCACCAGGGTGCGCGCCACCAGGACCACGATGATCAGCGCGACCAGCATCGCCACACCGACGATGACCGCATCGCGGATCAAGGTGGTGCGCTGAGCGTCGGCTCGATCCCGCACGGCCGACGTGACCGCCCCGGTGGTCCGCTCGATGATCTGGGACGCGATCTGATCGGTTGCGGCCACCGACCCCAGCAGTTCGGGGTTGTTGACCAGCGGCACCGCCGGGTCGGTCATCAGCGCCATCCGCTTGACGAACTCGGCCTGCAGCGTCTTGGCCTCGGGCGATCCCACCCCGAGCACCTGGCTCATACCGAACAACGTCGACGGCTCGGTGCCGGCAAGTGCGATCACGGCGGTCCGCAACTCGGGCTCGGGCAACTCGGCACCGCGGGTCAGCGCGAGCGTCTGCATCGTCATCTGGCCGCGCGCCCCGATCGCCCGGGCCAGCCCGACGGTCTCCGCGCGGATGCGTTCGTCGTCGACGCGGACCGAGCCGGTCACCGCATCCTCGGCGGGCAGCAGCAACAGCGCGTAGGCCTGGATGCTGTCGCGCAGTCCGACGCTGTTCGAGGTGACCCTGTCCATCAGCGCCTGACCGTCGTCGATCATGGTGGTGATGCCCTGGCGGACGTCCGGAGCGACGTCGGTGGCCTCCATCCGGAGCTGGAGTTCACGGCGGCTGCTGTCGAATCGGCTCAGGGCCGCCTGCATGTCACCGTCGGCCGAGGTGGCCAGCATCGCCGCTTCCAACGCCTCCATGTAGCGCTCGATCGCGGGCACCATTTCGGCGCGTTCGGCGGCGCGGCGTAGATCGGTCTCCGCGGTCACGTCGCCGTGGATGCGCAGGCCGGCGAACGTTGCGGCCACGATCAACGGCACCAGGACGATCGCGAGCACTTTCCACCGGACCGGCCAGTTGGACAAGGCCCACCGCGACGGCCGTTTGACCGGAGGCTCGGGTTCGCGCGGGGAGAACACGCTCATCGGCGCAGGCCCGTTCGCAGGGCCGGCGGCTTCATCGTCAGCGATGGCGCGTCATTCATGAGACTTCCCACTGATTTTCTACTGATCTGCCCACCCCGGCGGGCCTGTTCCGGCCCTGGCAATTGGACGAGTATGCCAGCGATGTGCGGCCGAATCCACCATTCTTACTGAACAGACAGAGTTCAAAACCGCAGGTGAAAAGCGGTGTGAGGATACCGAGCAAATACCGGGACCCGATCGTGATGTCACCCCGGCAGCAGCGCCCGCCTACGCCGGGCGAAGGATCGCGACGAGGAAGTCGGAGTCGTCGGCGAACGGCCGCACATCCCACGTGGACAACAGCAGATCCGGCGCGAGACCGGCGTTCGAGGCGTCGTCGAAGAAGTCGGCGAACGCGTAGTCGCGACCGGCGCCGAAGCCGATCACCGCCCGCCCGTCGGCCTTGAGATGGGCGCGCAGCCGGGTGAGCACCTCGCCACGGGTGCTCGGCGCCAGGAACGTCATGACGTTGCCCGCCGACAGGATGACGTCGAATTTCTCGGTGATGCCCCGTGCGGGCAGGTCGAGTTCGGCGAGGTCGCCGACGAGCCACTGTGGGCCCGGATGGTCCTGTTCGGCCGCCTCGATCAGCGCGGGGTCGACGTCGACGCCGACGACGCGGTGACCGGCGGCGGCGAGGTAGCCGCCCAGGCGGCCGGGTCCGCATCCCGCATCGAGGATGTGGGCGCCGCGCGGAGCCATCGCGTCGATCAGGCGCGCCTCACCCGCCAGGTCGTCACCGGCCCGCGCCATGGCGCGGAATCGCTCGATATACCAGTGGGAATGGCCGGGGTCGGCCGCCACCTTCTGCATCCAGAGGCTCTTCGCGACCATGCGAGCATTATCCCTTCGCCCCGAAAGCGCTCTCCACCCAGAGGTGCCAGTTGTTCAGATTGATGTTCTACTCACCGTGCATCGCGCCAAACACGGGTAACGCGATCCGGATGGTGGCGGGCACCGGCTGCGAACTGCACCTGGTGGAACCGTTGGGCTTCGACCTGTCCGAGCCGAAGTTGCGGCGGGCCGGCCTGGACTATCACGACCTGGCGTCGGTGACCGTCCATCCCGATCTGGCCGCGGCATGGTCCGCGATGGCGCCTGAGCGGGTCTATGCGTTCACCGCCCACGCGACGACGTCGTTCACCGACATCGAGTACCGGCCGGGTGACGTGCTGATGTTCGGTCCCGAACCCTCCGGCCTCGACAAGGCGACGCTGGCCGATCCGCACATCACCGCGCAGGTGCGGATTCCGATGCTGGCCGGCAGGCGCTCGCTGAACTTGTCGAATGCCGCCGCCGTCGCGGTGTACGAGGCGTGGCGCCAGCACGGATTCAGCGGCGCGACCTGAGCATCACCAGGAGTTGAAGTGCGCGATCTGCTCGACGGGCAGGCGCTTGGCCGGGCGGAAGTCGGTGCCCTTGGTGTAAGCGATCGGGAACAGCCCGCCTTGGCTGTACTGGTCGTGCGGGATGCCCAGGACGTCGGCGGCCTGCTTCTCGCCCTCACCCAACAGGTGCAGCGTCGTCCACGCCGAGCCCAGACCGCGCGTGCGCAACGCCAGCATGTAGCTCCACGCGGCGGGCAGCAGTGAACCCCAGAAGCTGGCGCTGACGGCGCCGGGCACACCGTCGCATCGTCCCTCGAGGCACGGGATCAGCAGCCAGGGCGCCTTTTCCATGTTCTCGGCGAGGTATTCGGCCGACGACACCACGGCCTGGCGCCGCTCCCCGCGGCTGTCGCCCTCTGCGTATTCGGGTTCGGGCATCGTGCGGTACAACTTCCAGCTGTTGCGATAAATCTCGGCGAGCGCCGTCTTCTTCTCGGCGTCGTCGACGAACACCCACTGCCACGCTTGACTGTTCGATCCGGTCGGCGCCTGGATGGCGAGCTCGAGGCACTCCAGCAACACCTCACGCGGCACCGGCTTCTCGAAATCGAGCCGCTTGCGCACCGAACGGGTGGTGGTGAGGACTTCGTCGGCGGAGAGGTTCAAGGTCATTTTTCGAGACTACATTCGCTTCATGGCAGTCAAATTCACCCAGGAAGTCATCGACCGGCTCTCGTCGGAGAAGCACGGCTGGTTGACCACGGTGGCCAAGTCCGGACAACCCGTCCCGAAATTGGTGTGGTTCTACTTCGACGGGACTGACATGATCGTCTACACCGAACCGAGTGCCGCGAAAGTCAGGCATATACGGGCGCATCCACGGGTCAGCCTCAATCTGGACTCCGATGGAAACGGTAGCGGGATCATCGTCGTCGGCGGACCCGCGACCGTCGATGCCGAGGGCGCGAATCCGCTGCACGACGAGCGGTATCGCGCGAAATACGCCGAGTTGGCGGCCAGCCTCGGTTTCAGCGACGAGTTTCTCGCCGCCTACGACACGCGGCTGAGGATCAGCGTCGACAAGGTCTGGACCACGCCCACCGAGGGTTAGCGCGCTGCGGGCACCGGCGCTGTGTTCACGGGCCGCACCGCAAGCGCACACAGGCCGACCGCGGCGATCGCCAGGAACGCGGCCCGTCCGCCGGCCAGGTCGATGAGCGCACCAGCCACGGGCGCCCCCAGGGCTTGACCGGCCGCGAGCGTGAAGAACGACAGGCCGACTCCGGACGAGGTGCTGTCGGGATACAAGCGGGCGCTCCACAGCAGCGCCAAACCCGTCAACGCGATGTAGGCCCCGCCGAACAGCGTGGCGGCCGCGATCATGACGCCGAGGTTCCACGGGGCGGCCGCCAACAGCGCCGTCGCCGAGGCCATCGCGACGGTCGCGCACACCCATGCCCACTGCAGTCCGATCCGCTGCACCACATCACCGGCGAGCGCCCCGGCGATGCCCGCCGCGCCGATGACGATCCACAGCAACGACGAGCGGGTGGCGTCCGCCCCGCCGACGGTGGTGATCAGGTCGCGGCCGAAGGTCCACACCGCGACGCTGCCGACGCCCGTCAGCAAGGCTGCCAGCAGCAAGCCGAAAGTACCTGTGCGCCAGAGCGGATCGACCCGTTTCGCCGCGCGCTGCGAGTCGGCCGGCACGGCGAGGAACACCCAGACGGTCACCGCCGCCGAGACCAACGCGTACACCACCCACGCCGCGCGCCAGTGGCTCAGCAACAGCAGCGCGATCGGCGCCGACAGCACCACACCGATTCCGGTGCCGCCGTTGACGACGGTCTGGGCGCGTTCGGCCGTGTTCGCCGGCACGTGTTGGGTGACCGCGGCGGCCAGCGGCGGCGAGACGATGCCGGTGCTACAGCCGGCGACCAGCACACCTACTGCGAGCACCCACGTCGAGGGCGCGAGCGCGATGATGGAGATCCCCAGTGTGGCAACGACTCCGGCGGCGACCGCGACCCGTCGCGGGCCGATGCGGTCGGTCAGCAGCAGGCTGGCGGTGATCGCCGCGCAGTAGCCGATGTAGCTGCCCGCACCGATCACGCCGGCGATGGTGGGGCTCAGGCGGAAGGTCTCGCCGAACACCGGGCCGAACAGTCCGTAGGAGAACCGCCCGAAGCCGTAGCAGCAGGCGATCAGTGCGGTGCCCGCACCGACGAGGAGGTAGACGGGTCGCCGCACCGCTCAACCGTAGCGGGCTAGCGGAAGTCGCGAGACTTCGAGCCGATCGCCAAGGTGAGCTTGCCCATCCGCTCGGCGACGACGGTGACGGCGCCAGTCGCGTTCTGCACCTGACCGCGGATCAGCAGTGCCGGAGCCGTTTGCGCCAGCTTGCGGTGTCGCGCCCACACCCCGCGCGAGCAGATGACGTTGACCATTCCGGTCTCGTCCTCGAGGTTGAGGAAGGTCGCCCCTTGCGCGGTCGCCGGCCGCTGCCGGTGCGTCACCGCCCCGGCCACCAGCACGCGGGTGCCGTCCGGCACGTCGAGCAGCATTCCTGCCGGGATGACACCGAGGTCGTCGAGATCCTCTCGGAGGAACTGCGTCGGATAACTGTCCGGTGAGACACCGGTCGCCCACACGTCGGAGGCGGCCAACTCGAGTTCGGTCATACCCGGCAGCGAGGGAATGTGCGACGAGGCGCCCACACCCGGCAGCCGGTCGGGTCGTTGGCTGGCGGCCGCGCCCGCCGCCCACAACCCTTCGCGTCGGGCGATATCGAAGCAGCCCAGGGCCCCGGCGGTGGCCAGCGCCTCGGTCTGCGGCACGGACAGCTGCACTCGCTGCGTCAGATCCAACAGTGAAGTGAACGCGCCGTTGGTCTTTCGTTCCTCGACGAGCTGTTCGGCCAGGTCGTCGCCGATGTGGCGGACCGCGCCGAGGCCCATCCGCACCTCGGTGCCGGCGTTCTCGAGGGTCGGGTGCGCCAGGCTGGCGTTGACGTCCGGCCCGCGCACGGTGACACCGTGCCGGCGGGCGTCGGCCACCAGGGTTTGCGGTGAGTAGAAGCCCATCGGCTGCGCGCGCAGCAGCGCGGCGCAGAACGCGGCGGGGTGATGCAGTTTGAACCACGAGGAGTAGAACACCAGCGACGCGAAGCTGAGCGAATGACTCTCGGGGAAACCGAAGTTCGCGAAAGCCTCCAGTTTCTCGTAGATGCGGTCAGCGATCTCGCCGGTGATGCCGTGGCGCTGGCGCATACCGTCGTAGAACCTGCTCCGCAGTCGGCGCATCCGTTCGGTCGACCGCTTGGACCCCATCGCGCGGCGCAGCTGGTCGGCCTCGGCGGCGGTGAAACCCGCGCAGTCCACCGCCAGCTGCATGAGTTGTTCCTGGAACAGCGGCACCCCCAGCGTCTTGTGCAACGCCGGCTCCATCGACGGGTGGTCGTAGGTGACGGGCTCTTCGCCGTTGCGACGCTTGATGTACGGATGCACCGACCCGCCCTGGATGGGGCCGGGCCGGATCAGCGCCACCTCGACGACCAGGTCGTAGAACACGCGAGGCTTGAGCCGCGGCAGGGTGGCCATCTGGGCGCGCGACTCCACCTGGAACACCCCGACGGAGTCCGCTTTCTGCAGCATCTCGTACACGGCGGGCTCGGACAGGTCCAGTTTCGCCAGGTCGACGTCGATACCCTTGTGCTCGCGCACCAGGTCGATGCAATAGTGCAGCGCCGAGAGCATGCCGAGGCCGAGCATGTCGAACTTCACCAAACCTATTGCCGCGCAATCGTCTTTGTCCCACTGCAGGACGCTGCGGTTCTCCATCCGCGCCCACTCGACCGGGCACACGTCGGCGATGGGCCGATCGCAGATGACCATGCCGCCGGAGTGGATGCCCATGTGGCGGGGCAGGTTGGAGATCTGCTTGGCCAGATCGATGACCTGCTCGGGAATGTCTTCAGTGTGCGGCGCCTCGGCGAGGTTGCCCCACTGGCCGAGCTGCTTGCTCCAGGCGTCCTGCTGACCTTGCGAGAAGCCCAGTGCGCGGGCCATATCGCGTACCGCGCTGCGACCCCGGTAGGTGATGACGTTGGCGACCTGCGCGGCGTAGTCGCGGCCGTAGCGGTCGTAGACGTACTGAATAGCCTTCTCCCGCAGGTCCGATTCGATATCGATGTCGATGTCGGGTGGGCCGTCGCGCGCGGGGGACAGGAAGCGTTCGAACAGCAATTCGTTGGCGACCGGGTCCACGTTGGTAACGCCGAGCGCGTAGCAGACCGCGGAATTGGCCGCCGATCCCCTGCCCTGGGCCAGGATGCCGTTCTCCCTGCAGAACCGGGTGATGTCGTGGACCACCAGGAAGTACCCGGGAAAGGTCAGCTGCTCAATGACTTTCAGCTCATGTTCGATCTGCGCGTATGCGCGCGGCGCCCGTTGCGGTGGGCCGTATCTCCGGTGCGCGCCCTCCATCACCAGATGACGCAGCCAGCTGTCCTCGGTGTGGCCGTCGGGGACGTCGAACGGCGGTAACTGCGGTGCGATCAGCGCAAGTCCGAACGCGCACTGCTCACCGAGGTCGGCCGCGGCCGTCACCACCTCAGGCCGGTCGGCGAACAGCCGGGCCATCTCCTCACCCGACCGCAGATGCGAACCGCCCAGCGGGGCAAGGTAACCGGCGGCCTCGTCCATCGAGTGCCGGGCGCGGATCGCCCCCATCGCCATGGCCAGCCGACCCCGTGACGGTTCGGCGAAATGTGCGGCGGTGGTGGCGACCACGCTCAGACCGAACCGGGGCGCGAGCTCGGCGAGGGCGGCGTTGCGTTCGCCGTCGCAGGGGTGCCCGTGGTGGGTGAGCTCGACGCTGACCCGGTCGCGGCCGAAGCGGTCGACCAGGTCAGCCAGCGCGGTGGCGGCGGCCTGCGGACCGCCTTTTGAAAGCGCCTGTCGGACATGCCCTTTACGGCAGCCGGTGAGGATGTGCCAGTGTCCGCCTGCGGCCTCAGTCAGCGCGTCGTAGTCGTAGTGCAGCTTGCCCTTCTCGCCGCCGGCCAGGTGCGCCTTGGCGAGTTCGCGTGACAACCGCCGGTAGCCCTCGGGACCGCGCGCGAGCACCAGCAGGTGCGGGCCGGGCGGATCGGGGTCTTCGGTCCGGTTGCCCCCGCCGAGGGACAGTTCGGCGCCGAAGACCGTCGACATCTCCAGTTCTCTGGCGGCTTCGGCGAAGCGCACCACGCCGTAGAGGCCGTCGTGGTCGGTCAGCGCGATCGCCCGCAGGTCCAGTCGGGCCGCCTCCTCGACCAGTTCCTCCGGCGTGCTGGCGCCGTCGAGGAAGCTGTAGGCCGAATGCGCGTGCAGTTCGGCGTAGGGAACCGTCGACGTGGGTCGCTCGACATCGAGTGGCTGGTACTCCCCTCGCCTACTGGACCAAGCCGGGCTGTCGCCGCCGTCGCCGATCTGCTCGTCCGGGCCATATTCCCCGCTCGCGGGGGAAGGCCACGCGCCGGCGCGACGCGGTTTGCCGTTGAGCACCCGCTCCATTTCCACCCAGCTCGGCGGTCCGGTATGCCAGCCCATGGTTGCAGTGTATCGAACTTGTGTTCGAACAGCTGCCTTCGTTCGATACCGCGTTGACTCATCAGAAATGCGCGCGTACGCCTAGCGGATCGGGTCGACGTTGGCGCAGCGCGCCCGGTTACGCGAGGCAACGAATCCACCTACGCGCAAGTCTTGCGAGCGCGCGTTATCCCCAAGACCAGATTCATCCACAGGTTGGGCGCCGGAGTGCGCCGGCGGCCGATCCGCGTCTGCCCCCGTGGCTAAATTCGCTAGTATGTTCGAACAGCTGGTCGAAGCGGCCGATGGCACTAGCGGTGCCGGAGCGGCCGGTGCGTGGGCGCGCATCGAGAACGCCGCCTGCGCGCGCCGGCTCTCGGCGGCGGCCGATGTGTTGGATCGGATGTACGCCGCCGACGGCTCGGCCGAGCGCGACCAATGGATCCTGGACAACTACGCTGCCGTCGCCGCCGAGATCGCCCCAACCCAGCATGTGTCGCTGGGATTAGCCGCGTCCCAGCTGGCGATCGCGGTCGCCCTGCGTGACCGCTTCCCCGGCGTCAACGCGGTGTTCATGACCGGCGCCATCTCGTACCGCGAGGTCGCGGCAATCGTGTCGCGTACCCGTTTGGTCCAAGACGGCGACGCGCTGACTGGAGTCGACGCGGCAATCGCCGGGAACGTCGAGGAGTGGACGACGCTGTCGTTGATGAAGTTGCACACCAAGATCGACTACTGGGTCGACCGCTTCGATCCCGCCGCGGTGCGCCGCGCCGAAAACAGCTCGCGCAGCCGCTACGTCGATGTCAGGGACAGCGGCAACGGCACGGGTGTTGCCTACATCGAGGCGACGGTTTACGCCCACGACGGCGAGTTGATCGACCAACGCCTCGATGCTTTCGCCGCGACGGTGTGCGAAAACGATCCCCGCACTCAAGAGCAGCGCCGCGGCGACGCCCTGGCCGCGGCGGTCAGCGGCGCCAAAGCGCTGCCGTGTGCGTGCGGTTCGAACGAGTGCCCCGCCGCGGGTCTCACAGCCAGCAACCTGGTGGTGCACGTCGTGGCGAGCGAGGACACGCTAAATGATGAGACCCCAGCCGAATTGGACGGGGACAAGCCAGTCGAGGCGGTCGAGCCCGACGATCCCACGCTGGTCGGTCCTGCCGCGACGGGGCCGGGCTACGTGATAGGTCGCGGGGTGGTGCCGGCACCGATCGTGGCCGCCAAGCTGGCCGTCGCCAGGCGTCGACCCGTGAGACATCCCGGGGATGCCGCTCCGGAGAAGCGCCGAGTTCCCTCGACGGCACTGGCATGGTTCGTCCGCTGCCGCGATCTAACCTGCCGTTTCCCGAACTGCGACAAGCCGGCCACCCAGTGCGACATCGACCACACCATCCCCCATCCACGGGGTGCCACACAGGCGTCAAACCTCAAATGCCTGTGCCGAACTCATCATCTCTGTAAGACGTTCCTAGGATGGCGGGACCGACAGCATCCGGACGGCACCGTGGATTGGCTCTCACCCACCGGGCAGAAGTACACGACCCATCCCGGCAGCAGGCTGCTGTTCCCGTCGCTGTGCCGGCCGACCGCCCCCGCGGTCGTCGACCCCAGCGTCGACCTACTCGACGACGCGGTTCGGTGCTTGAAGATGCCCCGCCGCAAGCGAACCCGCGAGCAGAGCCGGGCCGACGCCATCGAAGCGGAGCGTCAGCGCAACCAGCCCTACGCCGACGAGCGCAACAAACCACCGCCGTTCTAGGGCAAGTCCTCGGGGCCGAGTTGTTCGCGCGGCACTACCACCATGGGGACATCGAGCACCCGCAACATCTTGGCCGCCTTCGATCCGAGGAACAGTCGCCGCGGCGCGCTGAGCCGGCTCGACCCGACCATGATCAGGTCTCCGTCTTGCCAGTCCAGCTTGCCCACCGCCTCCTCGATCGTCCGACCTTCTACGATCATCGAGGTCACCGGAAAATCCTGCGGCAGCTCGGATTTCGCCAACTCAAGGACGTGGCGCGCATGAGCGAGAGCATGCTCCCGTACCGCGTCACCGTCGCCGCGCAGCGCCCCGAACGTGGGGTCCAGGGCCACCAGGGAAACCAGACGCAGCGGCGCGCCCGCCACCCGACTGTATTGAACAGCGATGTCCAACAACACATCTGCGCCTTCACGCTCGCCAATCGCACAGGTCACTTCGCGTGTGCGGTCGACGGGCGAATGCCTCGTACCCCGGGGTGCGACGGCCACCGGTAGCGGAGCCGAGTGCAACAGCGCGTTGACCGTCGATCCCAGGGAGTAGCTGGCGACGAGGCCACCCGATCCGCCAACGACGATCATGTCGGCCTCGACGCGCGCCGCTTCCTGGATCAGCGCATCAGCGGGCGAGTCGTCGACGCGGACGTGGCTGCGCACGATGATGTCGTCGGGCACCGATGCGCGAGCCTCCTCCAACCACTGTTCGGCCTGCGCGACGAGGTGCTTCTCGAAGTCGCCGACCGGCTTGATCGACGGCGTCACCCGGTCCGGCGGCAGCACCATGCACAGGTCGAGGTCGGCGCCGAGCGTTCGAGCGAACCGCACGCCGAGCGCCAGCGCATCCGCGCCGCCGGGCGTGGCCAGATATCCAACGACGAGCCTCATGGTCGGTCATCCTTTCAATCTGAAGCGGCGCACGCCCGTGGATCGACCAAATGCGCGTCAGTCGCGATACTCGGCAGCACCGTCCTCGAGAACAAGCCGCGAGTTCGACCCGTCGGGTTCGGCCGCTTCCGTGCGAAACACCGCCCGGCCCGCCTCGGTCCGCCAGATCGAGGTGGTCAGCGTCTCCCCCGGGAACACCGGCGAGGTGAACCTGGCGTCGATCGCGCTGACCTTCGTCGCGTCGCCGCCACCGAGTTCAGCGACCAGCGCCCGACCCGCCACGCCGTAGCTGCACAGTCCGTGCAGGATCGGCTTCGGGAAGCCGGCGAGTTCCCGCGCGAACCACGGATCGCTGTGCAGCGGGTTGCGATCACCCGACAGCCGGTAGATCAACGCTTGATCTTCGCGCGTGGGCAAGGCAATTCGCGCGTCGGGCTCGCGGTCGGGTATCTCCGGAGCGGCGGGCCGCTGCCCCGGTTGCCCACCGAAGCCGCCCTCACCGCGGATGACGGCGGTGGTGAAGGTCTCGGCGACGACGTTCGACGTGTCGGGGTCGGTACCCGTCGCCTTGAGCATGACGATCCCGTTCTTGCCCTCACCCTTGTCCTGGATGTCGGCGACCTCGGCTACGACGCTGAGCTTGCCCGCCGGTTTCAGCGGTTCGTGCAGCCGGATTCCCTGCGACCCGTGCAGCAGCATCGCGAAGTTGAACGAGCCGACCAGGCCGACCGCCGCGAACGGCAGGCAGGCGATCACCGCATAGGTCGGCAGCACCTGTTGCTCGATGCCGTGACTGTTCTCGGTGGTGAACGCCAGATCAGCGGTACCCGCGCCGACGCCCAGCGCGTAAAGCAGCGTGTCGCGGTCGGTCCATTCGAACAGTTGCGGGTCGGTCTTGGCGCCGATGGCGTTGGGGTCGAGAGGCATACCTCGAACGATATCCGCATTGACGTCTCGCCCGCGGGGGTCCACGATTGCTCGCATGCGGTATGTCGTTACCGGCGGTACCGGGTTTATCGGCCGGCGGGTCGTGACGCGGTTGTTGGCCCACAGCAGCGACGCCGAGGTGCTGGTGCTCGTCAGACGCACTTCGCTGTCGCGGTTCGAGCGATTGGCCACGACCTGGGGTGAACGCGTGAAACCCCTGATCGGCGACCTCGGCGAACCGCACCTTGGACTCACGCCCGACGACCTCACCGACATCGGCGCCGTCGATCACGTCGTGCACTGCGGCGCGGTCTACGACATCACCGCCTCCGACGCCGATCAACGTGCGGCCAACGTCGACGGCACCCGCGCGGTGGTCGACCTGACCTTGCGGCTCGACGCGACGCTGCACCATGTGTCGTCGATCGCGGTCGCAGGCACGTTCCGCGGCGAGTTCACCGAGGACGACTTCGACGTCGGCCAGAACCTGCCCACGCCGTATCACCGCACCAAGTTCGAGGCCGAGCAGATTGTCCGCACGACCCCCGGTTTGCGGTACCGCGTGTACCGGCCTGCCGTCGTCGTGGGCGATTCGAAGACCGGCGAGATGGACAAGGTCGACGGCCCCTACTACCTCTTCCCGGTGCTCGCGAAATTGGCCAAGTTACCGTCGATCGCGCCGATCGCCCTGCCCGACGCCGGCCGCACCAACCTCGTCCCGGTCGACTACGTCGCCGACGCGCTCGTCGCGCTGACGCACCTGCCCGACCGAGACGGCGAGGCGTTCCATCTGACCGCACCGAAATCCGTTGGGTTGCACGGCATCTACCGCGGTGTGGCGAAGACGGCCGGGCTTCCGCCGCTGCGGGCGTCCCTGCCCCGCTCCACCGCGACACCGCTCCTGAGGGCCTCCGGCCGCGCCAAGGTGATCCGCAACATGGCGCTCACCCAGATCGGCCTGCCCGCCGAGATCCTCGACGTAGTCGGGCTGATGCCGACGTTCACTGCCGACCGCGCCTCGGAAGCGTTGCGCGGCACAGGAATCACGGTTCCCGACTTCGCCGATTACGCGCCTGCGCTGTGGCGCTACTGGGCCGAACATCTCGATCCCGACCGGGCGCGTCGCGACCATCCCCGCGGCCCGCTGGTCGGGAGGCACGTGATCGTCACCGGCGCATCGAGCGGGATCGGCCGGGCTTCGTCCCTGGCGATCGCCGAACGTGGTGCGACAGTATTCGCGTTGGCGCGCAACGCCGATGCCCTCGACGACCTCGTGGCCGAAATCCGGGCCGACGGCGGTCAGGCGCATGCGTTCACCTGCGACGTCACCGACTCGACATCGGTAGAGAGCACCGTCAAGGACATCCTGGGCCGGTTCGGCCACGTCGATTACTTGGTGAACAACGCGGGCCGATCGATTCGCCGCTCGGTGATCGCCTCCACCGACCGCCTGCACGACTATGAGCGGGTGATGGCCGTCAACTACTTCGGCGCGGTGCGGATGGTCCTTGCGCTGCTCCCGCATTGGCGTGAGCGGCGATTCGGCCACGTCGTCAACGTGTCCAGCGCCGGTGTGCAGGCGCGCAACCCGAAATACAGTTCCTACCTTCCGACGAAGGCCGCGCTCGACGCGTTCGCCGATGTTGTCGCGACCGAGACGCTGTCCGACCACATCACATTCACCACCATCCATATGCCGTTGGTGCGTACGCCGATGATCGTGCCGTCGCGCCGGCTCAATCCGGTTCCGGCCATCAGCGACGAGCACGCCGCGGCGATGGTGGTGCGCGCGCTGATCGACAAGCCGGCCAGGATCGACACCCCGCTGGGCACGCTCGCCGACTTCGGCAACTACTTCACGCCGAAACTCTCGCGGCGGATCCTTCACCAGCTCTACCTCGGGTATCCGGATTCGGCTGCGGCCCGCGGCGTGCCGACAGCCCCGTCGGCCTCGCTCACCACCCGTCGCCCGAAGCGACCCGTCCGCACCGTGCGAGTTCCGCGGCCGGTGAAGTCCGCGGTGCGCCTGGTACCGGGTGTGCACTGGTAACCGCCTGTCCCTATCGTTGGCCAGGTGAAACAGCCAGTCTTCGTCGACGTCGACACCGGCGTTGACGACGCGATGGCGCTGGCATACCTGTTCGCCAGTGACGACGGCGAGGTGGTCGGTATCGCATCGACAGCGGGAAATGTTCCGGTACAACAGGTTTGTCGCAACAACCTCGGTCTGTTGGACATGTGCCGGATGCCGGACATCCCCGTGTCGAAAGGGTCCGAGCAGCCCGTCAGCTCGCCGCTGCGCACCGCCGAGGACACCCACGGTCCTGAGGGGATGGGGTACGCGCAGTTACCCGCCTCCGAGCGCCGGCTCACCGAGTACGACGCCGCCGAGGCGTGGGTGCGTGCCGCTCACGCCCATCCCGGCGATCTGATCGCGATCGCCGTCGGCCCGCTGACCAATCTCGCGCTGGCGCTTCGCGCCGAACCCGCCCTTCCCACGCTGCTGCGCCGGCTGGTCATCATGGGCGGCGCGTTCGACTACCGCGGTAACACGACCCCGGTCGCCGAATGGAACATCAGCGTGGACCCGGAAGCAGCCGCCGAGGTGTTCACCGGATGGACGGCGGCGTGGGGAGCCGAGAAACCCTCGCACCTCCCAATCGTGTTGGGGCTGAACCTGACCGAACACATCGCGCTGACACCCGCCCTGTTGAACCGGCTCGCAGACGAGGCCGGAGCGGAGTCGGTGGCGATGAGTGTGTCCGACGACCGCGGCACCCGGTCGGCGTCGGCCAACCCGCTGATCGCGGTGTTGGAGGACGCGATGCGGTTCTACTTCGAGTTTCATTTCGACCAGGGCGAGGGTTATCTGGCTCATCTGCACGACCCGCTGGCCGCGGCGGTGGCGCTGGACCCCGACCTCGTCACCTACCGGCCGACCACCGTCGACGTCGAGTTGACGGGCACACTGACCCGCGGCATGACCATCGCCGACTGGAGCAACCGGTGGGGCCGGGAACCCAACGCGCTCATCGGTGTTGACGTCGACCCGGGAGCGTTCTTCGACCGGTTCATCGCGCGCGTCGGCGCGCTCGCGCGAGCGCTGAACGGTTAGAGGATCACCGAGACCACGACCGCCAGGAACAACAGCAGAAAGATCGCGAGCGCGATGACACTGACGACGGCTGTCGGTGTCCACCGGTGCCGCGGCCGGGACTCGACGGCGCCCACACCGGAGACCTGGTCGGAGTCGGGCGGCGTCGACCCCGGCGGCACTCCACCACCGGGTTCGAGGTCCGGCGTGTTGGACGGTTCTGGGTCGGGCGGTATGGCGGTCATCGACGCACGGGTACCCCATCGCGCGGTCGTCATTCATAAATCCCTTCGACGTACCACCGTCGCTGCCGGTAGCACAGCAGCAAGGCCTGCCCCGGTCGGGCTTCGCGTGAGGACTCGTCGTCGAGCAACACCTGTGCGCGGGCGGTGCGGCCGGCTTTGCGGCCTTCCGGATCCCACCATCGTTCGTCGACCGGCCATGGTCCTGCCCACCAGGTCAATCTGCCCGCCTTGACGGCCTTGCCCGGCGCGTCCAACCGCGCGGGATCGGTGGAGAACAGGCCACGAGCCGTCACTCGCACCGGACGACCGTCGGCGTCGAACAACTCGACCGGATCGTCGAGCAGCACGGTCGGCGACGGTTCGGGCAGCTGGCCCGGCCAAGGCTGACACGGATCGGCCCGCGGCACCTGCTCATCCCCCAGCGGGGTGAACGTGATGCGCTCGGCAGGGCCTCGACCGCCGCTGAGCACCGGGACCTGCACCGCCTCCGGCCCCAGCAGACCCTGCACGCGCACCAGCGCACGACGGGCGCGCAGTCGATCCTCTTCACCCACTCCGCCCCACAGCGGCAGCTGCAGCGCCTCGGCCGACACCACCTCCACTGGGCGCAACCGGATCACCGTGATGGGCGCGGTGGGCCGGTCTTTGGGATTGCGCCTGTTCAGCCAGCCGTCAAGCTGCCAGCGCACCCGGTCGGCGGTGGCATCCTCGGTCAGCGGTTCGGCACAACGCCAAACTCGTTCCAGCTCTTCACCATTGGCAGTGCGGGCACGGATGGCCAGCCGGGTGCATCCCACACCGGACGCGGCCAGGGTGCGGTGCAGGTCGGCGGCCAGCGACCGTCCGGCGAAAGCGGCGGCGTCCACCCGGTCGATCGGCGGATCACAGTCCATGACGGCGTCGAGGTCGGGATCGGGATCCCGGCCTGACGGACCACGGGTGGGCTCGCCGCAGGCGAACTGGTGCGCGGCCACCGCGTCGGCCCCGAACCGCGAGGCCACATCGCTGCGGGACAGCGCGGCGAACTGTCCGATGTTGCGAATCCCCATGCGCCACAGCAGGTCCGCCAGGTCTTCCCGGCCGGGGGCGGCCAGGCTGGGCTCGGTGGCCAACTGGCGGATCGACAGCGCCGACAGGAACAGCGCATCCTGTCCGGGCTCGACGATCCGCCCCGCCCGCGCAGCGAAGACCGCAGTGGGCAACTGGTCGGCGACCCCCACCTGACATTCGACGCCGGCGGCGGCCACCGCGTCGACCAACCGCTCAGCGGCGGCCTGTTCGGACCCGAAGTAACGGGCCGCGCCCCGGACCGGCAGCACCAGCAGGCCCGGCCGCAACACCTCGGCGCGCGGCACCAAGTCGTCCACCGCGATCGTGACGTTTTCGAAGTGGCGGGCATCGCGCGCCGGATCGGCGGTGACCACATGCAGTTCCGGGCACCGGGCTTGGGCTTCCCGGCGACGCAGCCCGCGTCGTACTCCCGCCGATCGGGCCGATGCCGAACAGGCGATGACCCGGTTGGCCAGCGTCACCGCGATCGGGGCGGTCGGCGGCAGGTCGGCTGCGGCCGCCGCGGCGACGGCCGGCCAGTCCATGCACCAGATGGCCAGAACGCGCGACCGTGACGAGTCGCGGGACGAGCGGGCCACTCATCCGCCTACCGCGCGGACGGAACCGAACGACCGCCCCCATGCCCGGGTGGCCAACCGGACCCGGCCGATGCGGCCGAAGCCCGGTCGCCCCTGCCCGGTGATCTCATAGCCGCATACCGAGGCCTCCAACCGGGCCGACGCACCCTGCCAGTCACCACCGGTGACCAGCAGCGTGCAGCCCTTCTGGCGGGCCCGAGCCACCACCGCCCGCGCGCGGGTGGCCGGCACCGACCGCCCGCCCAGGCCGAGCACCACCAGATCCATACCGTCCATCAGCACGGCCGCGACCTCGACCGGATCGGCGCCTGGTTCTGGGATTACCGCGATCCGGCTCAGGTCGGCGCCCATCTCCACGGCCGCCAGCAGGCCGACGTCGGGTTGGCCGACGATTGCGGCGTGCCCGCCCTCCGCCGTCACCGCCGCGACCATGCTCAGCGGCAGCGACCTGGCCCCCGAGACCACCGCCACCGTCCCGCGCGGCAACTGCGCCAGTTCGGCAAGGGTTTCGGGTACCGGCAGCAAACTTTCTGAGGCCGGAAGCGGCTCGACTGCAGCGACCACGCCTCGACGGCCATCGCCCACCTTGCTGGACACCGCCGCAATCTTGCGACGCAGGTGTTCCACCTGTTCAGCGCGGGTAAGCTGACGCTGGTTCAGGCTTACGGCCGCTGTCACAACAGCACCTCCCGCATCGTCTGACTCACCAGTTGTTCGAATGTATGTTCGATATCTCGAGTAAACACCCAGCCACCGACAAGCGTCAAGCGGCTTCGGGCGTCCAAGGTCGGTTCATCGAGCGCACGGCTGTTTACGCAAACTTCGAGTGGGACCGCGAACAACCGTGCGCTCGGCGGCCCGCGGATTCTCCGACATCACCAATTGATGACATTGACAAATGTCACCAATCGGTGTTGCACTGAGACAGTGCTCAACGAAGAGCCGGCCGGCGGGTGACGAGATGATCTTCGGACCCAAGCGCAGCCGCTACGCAGCAGCCGTCATCACCGGCGCGGGCAGCGGTATCGGCGCCGCCTTCGCCGTCGAACTCGCCAAGCGCGGTGGCCGGGTGGTGTGCAGCGACATCGACGAGGCGTCGGCCCGCTCCACCGCCGAGAAGATCGAAAACCGTGGCGGGCAAGCCACCTCGATGCGTTGCGACGTCAGCCGGATCGATGACGTCGTCGCATTGGCCGAGGCCGCACGATGCTGGTTCGGCGGTCCGCCGACGGTGGTCATCAACAACGCGGGGGTCGGTGCGGGTGGGCTGCCGATCGGCGAGACCACCCTGGACGACTGGTGCTGGGTGCTCGACATCAACCTGTGGGGCCCGATCCACGGCTGCCACGTATTCGCCCCGATCCTGCGCGAAGCACGCTACGGCGGAATCATCAACGTCGCCTCGGCCGCAGCCTTTGGTGCGGCGCCGGGGATGGCGGCCTACAACGTCAGCAAGGCCGGGGTGCTGTCGCTTTCGGAGACCCTGGCCGCCGAGTTGAGCGGCACGGGCGTGCATGTCACCGCGCTGTGCCCGACGTTCGTCAAGACCAATATCGTCGAATTCGGGCGCATCTCGGCCAAGTCCACCCAAATGGCCGACCGGCTAATGCGCTGGACCGGCTTCTCCGCGGACCGGGTGGCCCGCGCCTGCCTGGACACCCTCGACCGCGGCGGGCTGTATTGCATGCCGCAGCCGGACGCCCGAATCGGCTGGGGCATCAAACGATTCACCCCGACGGCGTATACGCGAGCCGTCGGCTTGACCAACCGCATCACCCTCTAGGAGGCGTAATGGCAATCGACATGGACGCGATGCTGGTCAAGATCAAGGACCGGCAGTGGGCGTTGGCCGACATCGACTGGGACGCACCGGGTGCCGAGCTGATCACCGACGAGCAGCGCCCGCAACTGAAGGCGTTCATGGCCGACCTGTGCTGGATCGAGAACATCGGGGCGCGCGGGTTCGCGGCGCTGGCCAAGAAGGCGCCGACCCCGACGATCGCGGAGATCTACCGCTACTTTCACGCCGAGGAGCAACGACACGCCAATGCCGAACTGGCACTGATGAAGCGCTGGGGCATGCTCGAAGACGGTGAGGTGCCCGAACCCAACGTCAACATCCGCCTGGCCATCGACTGGCTTGACCGCTGGGCCGACGACATGCCGCTGTCGCTGCTCGGCACGGTCATCCCGATGCTCGAGGTCGCCCTTGACGGCGCACTGCTGAAGTTCCTGCTCGATGAGGTGCATGATCCGGTCTGCCACAAGGTCTTCGAGAAGATCAACAACGACGAGTCCCGCCATCTCGTGGTCGACTTCGAGGTGCTCGACATGATCGGACACGCCCAGATACGCCGGCTGCTGATCGACTTCGTCGGCCATAACGCCACTCCGGGCCTGATCATCGGCGCGGTGATGGGTGCACCGCTGATCAACCGGATCCGCAACGAGATCGTCGCGATGGGTATGGAGCCGGAGCGGTTGTACCGGGCGGTGAAGAGGTTCAAGGAACTCGGCGATCGCGGTGAGCACACCAACCGGGTGCCGACGTACCGCTTCCTAAGACGCTACGCCGGCGTCGTCACCAACCCGCGGCATCCCTACCATCTACTTGCCAATTCGATGGTGTGGCTTTCCGACCGGTATCCGCGACCGTTGCTGCCGTCGGTGCCCAGTTGGGTCAGAGAGGTCACCCACGAGCCGGCGGCCTGACATGAGCAGCCACGACGTGGTGATCGTCGGCGCCGGGTTCACCGGCATCGGCGCGGCGATCAGGCTCTCCGAGGCCGGCGTCGAAGACTTCGTCGTCCTCGAGCGCAGCGACCGGGTCGGCGGCACCTGGCGCGACAACACCTACCCTGGTGCGGCATGCGACATTCCGTCGCTGCTGTACTCGTTCTCGTTCGCCAGGAACCCCAGGTGGTCACGGTCGTACTCGCCGGGCGACGAGATCCGCGCCCACATCGAGGACATGGTCGACGATTTCGGGCTTCGTCGCCGCATCCGGTTCGGAGTCGAAGTGAATGGGCTGCACTTCGACGAGGCCGAAGGTGTGTGGACGGTCGACGCGAAGGGACGCGGGCCTTTTCGGGCGCGCACCGTGGTCCTGGCATCCGGGCCGCTGGCCGACCACAAGTGGCCCGACATCCGCGGCCTGGACAGCTACGCCGGGCACAAGATCCACAGCGCGCGGTGGGATCACGACTACGACTTTGCCGGCAAGCGGGTCGCCGTCGTCGGCACGGGTGCGAGTGCGGTGCAGATCGTGCCCGAACTGGTCAAGCGCGCCGACTTCGTGAAGGTCTTCCAGCGCACACCGGGCTGGGTGCTGCCGCGACTGGACATCGCCACACCCGCCGCGGCGCAGGCTCTGTTCGCGAAAGTTCCTGCGCTGCACGAGATCGCACGCCAGGCGTTGTTCTGGGGTCACGAGCTGACCGCGACCGCGCTGGTGTGGGACACCCCGCTCACCGGGCTGGTCGCCAGGCTGGGCAAGGCACATCTTCGGCTGCAGGTCAAAGACCGGTGGCTGCGCCGTCAGCTCACCCCGGATTTCACCCCGGGCTGCAAGCGGATGTTGATGTCCAGCGACTACTTCCCGGCGCTGCAGCGCGACAACTGCAAGCTGATCGACTGGCCGATCGCTACCATGAGCCCGGTCGGCATCCGCACCAGCGACGGCATCGAACATCACCTCGACTGTGTGGTTTTCGCCACCGGCTACGACGTTCACCTGACCGGACCGCCGTTCGAAGTGACCGGGGTCGGTGGCCGCTCGCTGAACGACGATTGGGCAGGTGGGGCTCAGGCCTACAAGGGCGTCAACGCACACGGGTACCCGAACCTGTTCTTCATGACGGGCCCGAACTCCGGACCGGGACACAACTCGCTCCTGGTCTACGTCGAGGGCCAACTCGACTACACGGTGCGAGCGATCACCACCGTTCTCCGCGAGGGCGTGCGCTATCTGGATGTGCGCGAGGACGTTCAGCAGCGCTACAACGAACGCATCCAGAAGCGGCTGACCAAGACCACCTGGATGTCGGGCTGCAACAGTTGGTACCTGACGGCCGACGGGTTCAACGCGTCGATGTACCCGGGATTTGCGACCCAGTATCTTCGACAGATGCGGGACTTCCGATTGGACGACTACCTCGCGGTCGCGGCCTGATGTGACATCACGACAGCCGCGACCACAAGCGGGACCGATCTCGGCCATTCTCAACGGCCTTCGGCGCGCACCCCAACGCGTGCGCCGTGGTTCCCGCGACGTCGTCGAGACGGCCGTCTCGCAACTGTTCGCCGCCGCCGTGCAGCCCCACGGCGTCGGCGAGTCCGGTGAATACCGCATCGAGGAGCTTGCCCGGCTGGCGGGCACCACCACTCGCAACATCCGGGTGTACCGCGACCGTGGCCTTCTGCATCCACCGCTGCGGGTGGGCCGCATCGCGCTGTTCAACGACACCCATCTGACCCGGTTGCGGCTCATCACGTCACTGCTGGACCGCGGCTACAACATCTCCCATGTGCGCGAGATGCTGTCGGCCTGGGAACAGGGCAAGGGTGTCGGCGAAATCCTCGGACTGGAGTCCGCGATCGCGGGCAGTTGGGCGACCGAGAAGCCCGAACGCATGAGCGTCGTCGATGCCAGGCGACTGGTGGACGACGACTCCGGTTTCGACCGGATGGTCGGACTCGGGGTGATCAGGCTGGAAGACGGGGAGGCCGTCATCGTTCGGCCCAGGCTCATCGAGGCCTTCAACGACATCCGGCAATACGGCGTAGCCACCGACAAACTGATCGACCTGCACGAACGCATCGCTCCGCTGCTCGACGAGATCAGCGCAATCCTGGTGCAGGCGGGCGTGGAGGAGGTGCTGCACCGCATCAATCCGGGCGCCGCGCTGCCACCCGATACCGAGATCGCCGAACTCGTCACCACGCTCGTGCGCTTCCGCACGCAGGCGGTATCCGCGGTATCGGCGACCTTGGCGTTCTCGATCGAGTCGACGATCGAGTCGCTGGTCGGTCAGATCCTGGGCGACGTCATCGACAAGGACGCCCGAACCACGGACGAGTCCTGAGAATTACTCCCACTCGATGGTGCCGGGCGGTTTGCTCGTCACGTCGAGCACGACCCGGTTCACTTCGGCCACCTCGTTGGTGATGCGGGTCGATATGCGTTCGAGCACCTCATACGGCACGCGTGTCCAGTCGGCCGTCATGGCGTCCTCGCTGGACACCGGGCGCAACACGATCGGATGCCCGTAGGTCCGGCCATCACCTTGCACACCCACGGAACGGATATCGGCGAGCAGGACGACGGGGCACTGCCAGATCTGGTTGTCGAGCCCGGCGGAGGTCAGTTCCTCGCGCGCGATCGCATCGGCGCGACGCAGCGTCTCCAGCCGTGCGGCAGTGACCTCGCCGACGATCCGGATACCCAGCCCCGGCCCCGGAAAGGGCTGCCGCGCAACGATTTCCTCGGGCAGGCCGAGCTCGCGACCCACCGCCCGGACCTCGTCTTTGAACAGCAACCGCAGCGGTTCGACGAGCTTGAACTTTAGGTCGTCGGGCAGGCCTCCGACGTTGTGGTGGCTCTTGATGTTGGCGGTACCCGACCCTCCGCCGGACTCGACGACGTCGGGATACAGAGTGCCCTGCACCAGGAATTCGACGTCCGGACCGCCGCCCTCGACAAGCCCCCGCACCGCCCCTTCGAACGCCCGGATGAACTCCCGTCCGATGATCTTGCGCTTGCCTTCGGGATTCGTCACACCGGACAACGCCTCGAGAAACCGGTCGGCGACGTCGACGGTGACCAGGTTGGCGTGCGTGGCGGCGACGAAGTCGCGCTGCACCTGGGCCCGCTCCCCCGCCCGCAGCAACCCGTGGTCGACGAACACACAGGTCAACCGGTCCCCGATGGCGCGTTGCACGAGCGCCGCGGCCACCGCGGAGTCCACGCCTCCTGACAGCCCGCAGATCGCCCGTCCCTCACCGATCTGCTCACGGACCTGCTCGACGAGCGCGTCGGCGATGTTGGCAGGCGTCCATGTCGAGTCGATCCCCGCGAACTCGTGCAGGAAGCGGTTCAGGATCTGCTGGCCGTGCGGGGTGTGCATGACTTCCGGGTGGTACTGCACACCCGCCAGCCGGCGGCCGCGATGCTCGAACGCCGCGACCGGGGCACCGCTGCTGGCGGCCACCACCTCGAAGCCGTCGGGCGCCTCGGTGACCGCGTCGCCGTGGCTCATCCATACCGGCTGGGTAGCCGGCAGGTCCGAATGAAGCTCTCCCCCAGTGACTTTCAGCTCCGTGCGGCCGTATTCACGGGTTCCCGTCCGCGCGACGGTACCGCCGAGCACCTGCGCCATCGCCTGAAACCCGTAGCAGATTCCGAACACCGGAACGTCGAGGTCGAACAGCTCCGCGTTCAGTTGCGGGGCGCCGTCCTCGTAGACACTCGCAGGCCCTCCGGACAGCACAATGGCCTGAGGGTCGCGCGCCTTGATCTCCTCGACACTGGCGGTGTGCGGGATCACCTCGGAATACACCCTCGCCTCGCGGACCCGTCGGGCGATCAGCTGCGCATACTGCGCTCCGAAATCGACAACCAGTACGGGTCGGGGAGATCCTGATGTCACCCGGTCAGTCTAGTTGGCCCCGAGGACGCGACCAGTCTCACATGTCGATGCTGTCAAACCAGCACACGCGGCCGGGGACGAGCCGACCGCCTATGCTACCGGCACACGAGCTGTCCGCCGATGGTACGAAATACCAAGAATGTGGCATCCACTCTGGGCGGGATGGCTACCGTTCGTCCAACGGCTTCACCGGCACCCCAGAGGCCAGGAGGAACACTTTGTTTGCAAGACGCCCCAATGCGCGCGGGTTGGGATCGCATCCGGTAGCAGCTCGCTACGCCGCCGCAGCGCTCGCAGTAATCATGACACTTCCGCTTGCGTCCCAAGCGCATGCACAAGCCTCGACCCTCCAACCGATCATCGTCAAGCCTCACAATGCAGACGACTCCGGTACCGAGATCGGACCGAATCACTTCGCGCTTGGACACAAGTTGACCGACAATGGGCGTTGGTATGTCAGCCTCATTCTGAGGTGGGAGACCACAGACGGAAAGGGTCTCGCAGATTACTGCCACGAAAACGCGAAAGTCCTTGACGATCAGGGCAATGTGGTGGTTGAACGCGCCCAACGACTCGGCGGCTGCGCATATGGCGGTAACTGGAAATTCAAACTCTACACTCCTGGCGACTACACATACGTACTCGACATAGCCCCGGAGGACGGTGGCAACTACCATGCCGAACTCCCGTTCAAAGTAAACTCGTAGTCGCCTTGACTTTCTGCCCCGCCGCCGGTCACATCGAACTATCACCGGCAGTTCGGCCAGCAACCTACTTCCGCCGCCTGAAACAAGTGGCACTCTTCGAGCGCACCAACGTATCGGACCGAAAGGAGTTCCCGATGTTTTCAGTGCCGCGACCGTCCCGAAAGGCCGTTCCGCACATAGCTTCTTTACGGTTCTGGCCGTCACCTTGATGACAGTCCAGGGGTGCTCCGGCCAGCCCGCTGGATCGACTGATGAGGACCAAACCCGAGCGGTAGTCCAGGAAAGTGTCGATGCTTGGAACAGGGGCGGCTCCAACGCTTATGCAGAGTCCTACTGTGAACCGCGTAGAAGTTGGCGACGCGAGGAGATCGAGCCAAGACGCCAAGACGCCAAGACGCCGCGACGATGACTGTCGATAACGTGGTGGTCAACGGCAACGAGGCCACCGCGGACTTGACTAGGCAGCATCGCGATAGCAGCGAAACTACAACGACAACAGAAGAAATTCTGCTAAATGCAGATGGGTGGAAGATCTGCTGAACGAACATATCCGGTGGGTTCAACGCCCTCGTTTCGTACGACACCGCCCGCCTTCACTCCAACGCGATTCCGCCATGTCCCCGCCTCAAGCCCAACCTGCGAAACTGTACGTAGCAGCAAGCTATGGGTGCAAGGGATGCGTGCCGGTAGTGCCGAAGGAATATGGTGACGTTAATGCTGCGCGTCGATGACGGTTCCGTCGTGACACTGGGTGCAGTGCTGGCGCGTGCCGGCGAAGGCACCATCTACGAGATTGCCGACCGGCCGGACCGGGTGGCCAAGATTTTTCATCCTGGTCTCAAGGACCTGGACGCCAAGCGCGCCAAGGTGGCGGCCATGGTGGCGTCTCCGCCGGACAACGCGATGCAGTCTGATGGCTTCGTGGTACTCACATGGCCGCTGCATGTCGTCGACGGTGACGGCAGCTCCGGCTACATGATGTCCCGTGTCGACACATCCAACGCCGTCGAGATCCACGCAGTGAGCAATCCGTCCGGCAGAATGAACCCGCTACCCTCGGCGCCCCAGTGGACACCGCATATCACTTGGTTTCACCTGGTGAGTGTCGCCGCGAATCTGTGCCTGGCCGTGGAAACGGTGCATAAGGTCGACGCGGTCATCGGCGACTTCCAGGAACGCAACATCCTGGTCAATGACACCACGCGGGTCACCCTGGTCGACTGTGATTCAATGCAGTTCACCGATGACAGCGGTAATCAATTCCTTTGCGGCGTAGGTCGTCCCGAATTCACCGCTCCAGAACTCGCCGGCCAGAATCTGGCAACGACCGCTCGACGCAAACCCTCGGATCTTTTCGCGCTGGCCGTACACATCCATCAGCTCTTGATGGGCGGAAATCATCCTTTCCAGCGTGGCACCTGGATGGGCGGCGGTGAGCAGCCAGATGCTTTGACCTTGGCCAAGACAGGGCAGTGGGCCGGCGGCCCGGGATCGGCACTGCACTCGCATCCGCTCGCGCCACCGGTGGACTTTTTGCCGGGCCAGCTACAGGCACTCTTCATTCGGGCGTTCACCGACGGCGCCGGCAACCCCGATGCCCGTCCGACGGCTGCGGAGTGGCGGCAGGCGTTGCTCGCCGTCCGGGTAACCAATTGCCCTCGTGGACATCAAGTTCCGATCGAGACGTCGCGGTGCCCATGGTGCATTATCGACGATGAACGTACTGTTCGCAGAAATCAGTGGGCCGGCAATCGGGCGTCTCAAACCGCCTACCAGGTCGGGAGTGCCACGCCCGCGACTGACCGCGCCGGATATCGCAGTGGTACAACAACTTACGCTACCACCCCTCCCCCCTCGGTCACGGGAAGGCGCAACCGACGCGCACCGCTGCTTGCCGCCGCCGGAGTCGGCGCGACGGCGCTGGCCGTCGGGCTCGTCGCCATCGTCACCAATTCGACCGGCGATACCACTGCGACGCCGACAACTACACGCACAGCCTGGTCGTCGACTACCGCCGATTCTCCAAGGGCCAGCGGCCGGATGACCACGACAACCAGTCGAACTGCGGTCCCTCGTCCTGATGCGTCGCGCGTTGCGCTCAATGTGAACACTCCGATCAGCCAACCCAATTGCGACGGTATGGGAATCGTAGTTCTGAGCAACGCAGTGACACCGGGAAGGTATGACGCGGAAATTCAAAGCGCCCTGAACAGATTTCCAGGCGCGTCTTACCTGCGCACCGACCATTCATGCCCCTCGCTGCGTCAGATGAGCGACAACGGAACCCCGATCTACGCCGTGTACCGTCCGGCAGGCCGTACCCAAGCCGATGTCTGTGCCGCAGTGCGGCGGGCTGGCGGCGGCGCATATGGGAAATGGCTCGACACCACCACCGACCCGAAGTACATCATCCCGTGCTGACCGTCACGGCGGAGGCGGCTGTGTGCCTGCCTCGATCGCCGCGACCACCCCGGCGGCTTCGGGACCGCAGACCTGTCGCAAATCAACCCCGCCCGCTGCGAGCAGCTCGTCGACACGGCGTTTCAATTCACCTGAGGTGACATAGCTGTACAGATGCTCGCCCGGACACGCGGTGTCCGGCGAGGCGTCGCGATGGCCCCGCAGCGTTTCGCTGGAGACGTTGAATCGGTCGGCGGCCCACGCGAAAGCGAGTGCAGCGCCATGCAGCTGAGCCTCGCTGACGTCTTCTTCGTCGAAGTTCCCTTCACACAGAACCAAAAAGTGTCCCGCTGGGTCGTAGTTTGTCGCAGTGTCACCGGCGATCTCGGGTGTGCGTAGCTGGTAGATGTTTCCGTTGCGGTCGACACTGACGTGATAGGCGATATCGATCCAGCCCCGCTGGTTCTGGTGGAAGGCCTGGTGTTGACGCAACCGTCCGGGTGCATTGCTGTTGTCGCCCAGGTACACCGCGGTGTGGTGGATCGTCATGCGGGTGATGGTGTGTGGCCGGCCGCCGGGCAGCGGTGGCAGCGCCCCCCACGATTCCCGGCACAGCATGGTGGCCGGGACCGCCGTCGGCGCGGGTGCGGGCGCGGCGCTGGGCGGTGGTGGCGCTGCCGTTACCGGCGGCGCGGAAGAAGCTGTCGGCCCTGCAGCGGTCGTCTCGGTCCCGCCGCTCGCGCAGGCGCTGGTGACGAAGCCCAGCCCCGCCGCGCCGGTGAGCCAAAGTGCGCTGCGTCGGCTGAAGAGCTTCGTAGGTTCCTCGAATTCGGGCGCAGGCATGGTCGTCACGATAGGGCAGTTTCGCCAAGGAAGCCGCAGATCCTTCAAGACACCGACCTCGTCAGCGGCGCGCGCAGCACGTCTGCGCACTAGCGCGATTTGCCAGCCGACAGCTCTGCGCCATCACTGGAAACGTTCGCTCCGGATTTCTCCTCCGACTGGCTGACTTGGTTGTCGTCAGGATTGCAGCTAACACGTCATTCGTTCGGCCGACATAGCCAGGAACGGGCCGCGCCGCCTACCGCAACGTGATACGTTGGCGCATCTCAGGGCCTGCAATCGAGCGACGTCAGACGACGCGTGACGAAGGGGAGACATGTCCAGTCAGTTGCCGCCGAGCAAATTCGGAGCCGGCACCACCTACGGTGAACCGGGCCAGCCCCACGCCCTACGCCAGACGCACACTCCACCACCGTCACCGCCGCCGCCGCCAGCGGCGCCATCGGCATATCCAATCGCCCCGGACCCCTACGGGCAGACGGCCGCCTATCAGGCGCCCTTACCCGATCCGTACTCCAGCGCGTATCAGATCCCGGACCCTGTGGCGCCACCGCAATTCCCCACCGCCAGTTCATATTCGAACCCCTTCTCTGCCGGGGCTCGGGCCCTGGCATCGGTAACGCCCGGCAATTCGGGTGGTGCAGCTATCACGGCAGCGATCCTGAGTCTGATCGGCGCAGCATGGTACGGCTGGGTCGTCATTGACGGCTGGGAAGCCGTCAAGTACATGTTCAGCACGCTCGGCCAACTCTCTGCCAGAGGGGCGGATGGCTGGTACTACGGGTCAGTCGCCGCGGTCATCGCCCGCTGCGTCGTGGTCCCGCTGCTGCTCCTCGGCGGAATACTGCTGCTGACTCGGAGCTCGATGGGTCGGGTGATGGTGATACTGGGCAGCTTGCTGACGGTCGCCGTCAACGGCTACGAGACGATCCTCGTGGTCAGGTCGGTGAGCGCCGGGGCCAAGCTCGGCGATGCTTTCGCCACGACGTACCTGCCGCAGGTCGCACTACCCTTTGTGCTTGCCATCGTGGTTCTGTTGCTGGCGATGTCAGGTTCGGCGAACCGGTGGTGTCAACGCGCCACCGCGTATGCGGCGCCGGCGACCTATTGACTTCCTGGCGAGGTCAAGCCCGGTAGGTGCAGTCGGTAGTGACCGACAGTGTGGCGACAAAGCAACTGTGCCGTAGAGCTCGTTCTACAGCAGTGCGAATCCGAAGAATGGCACGAGGAACCACAACACCACGAACGCCGCACAGACGTAGCTGATCACCAAGCCGGCGATCGCAAGACCGCGGCCATCTTCGCCGGTGCGCGCGATCTGGGACAGGGCGATATGCCCAAAAATGATGCCCAGAAAGAAGAGCGGACACAGCACCAACGAGCAGATGAACGAGGCCACCGCCATGCCGTTTGTTCCGCGCGCCGGGACGTAGGCGACGGGCATCACCACGGGGTACGGATTCACGAGTGGTTGGTATGGACTCTGGTATTGATTTTGGGATGGATATTGCCCCGGCATAGCGGGCGGCGGCGGGGCCGGATATCGAACGCCTGACGGAGGGGGCGGCTCTGGAGCCGGAAAAGCCGGGTAACTCTGGGGAATGTCCTCCGCGCCGACGCTGAATCCGGCACCAAAACGACTCGGCGGCAAGACCGGACCTTCACCACCCGGATTATCCGTCACCGGACACCGCGCCAGTTGTGTCGCCAGCCCGCACTTTTCATGGCTGAGACATCCGCTGAATGCCGCGGTGAACTTGAATTCCGACATAAACGGCTGCTGCAACGCCGACGAGATTGACCAGCAGGACGACCATCAGCACGGCAGGGTCTTCATAGTAATACCCCGACCCTGCCAACCCGACGATCGCCGACAGCACACGAAACGCCATCACCAACCCGCCGACGAGGCAGATCCCGAACAACAGGAACTGGTGGCCGAGTTTCGTGCCCAGCGCCAAGTACAGGTAACCGATCGCAACCCACAAGAAAGTGGTGAACACCGTGACCACGAAGCTCGACGGGATCAACGAGAGCGCGATGCTGGCCACAAACCCCACTACGAAACTGATGTAGACGAACGCGTTTGCGTTGCGCTGCCGCATATCGTGGAACCACGGCTGGCGGAACAACCCGCCTTGAACACCTTTTTCCATCAGCCGGATGATGAATGAATCCCGTGCTACCGGCGGGTAGACGGGGTGCGGTTGCCCGCCACCGACGAGCGGTGCGGTCGGAACAGCAGGGAGGGCCATCGGCGGAACGACGGGGTATCCGGTCGGTGAGACGACGGGATACGCAGCCGGGTAAGGCATCACCGGGGGCTGTTGAGGGACCGATTGGCTGCCATAACGCTGCGCCGCCTGCTGGTGGTAGTCACTGTGGGGCGTCGTCGGCCTGGACGAGCCACTACCGGTCACCGGCATTGAGCGCTGATTCGGAATCGTCGGCTCGCTTGGCGACGCGCCCGGCAGGCCGGCACCCCACGTCGGCTCGTTGTCATTCGTCATCAGGAACCTTCCGACTCGTTCCACACGCGTTCAGTACAGATATACAACCGCATCCTCACCACCCCGGCATGTCAGTACATCCTCCATGAGGCAGGTCATCGGATACCACTTTTTGGTCACTGGGCTGTAAGCGTTCACGACACTAGGCCCCGGCCGGTCGGTGGCGTTGACGGCATCGCGGACGCTGATCGCGAACGGGCATGACGTGACCAGCGTCCCGACCGCGGCCTGGGTGTACTTACCCGGCCCCGGGCTGCCGCACGGCCTCGCGTTGGCCGGCGGTATGGCGACCGCCGTCGTCGTCGGCGTGGCGGTTGTGGTCTCCGTCGTCGTCTCGACATCTGTCGTCGGCTGGGCGCCCACTGATGCCGCTCCGCTGCTCGACGACGAATCGCCATATATTGCAAAGATCAACAGTGTCGCGGCGAGTACCGCGGCAGCCCCGCCGAGCACACCGAGCACCACCGGTCGATAATTCCTTCGCCCACCGGCGGCAGGTGGAGGCGGCGCCTTTGGGTGCGGCGCCTGGCTGGGCGCGGAAGCGGCATACGCGGGCATCACCGGCGTGGGGGCGGGCGGGTCCGGTGTGAACGCCGGATAGATGACTTGGTCGGGCAGCGATCCGACTGGAGGATGTGAAGCCCTCGCGCGACGAACGGCGCGCTGGTCCTCGATCACACACCATGGACAGGGATCGGCCTCGACGGGAATCTGATGCCCGCGGGCGCAGGTGCCGATCTGGATGCCGGACAATGCGTTGCGCCACTCGGTGGCGGTCGGCCGAGCTTCGGGATCGCGAGCACCTTCGGTGAAAGCGCGGACGAACGACCGTTCAATGTCGTAGGGCAGGAAGGTGATCGGCGGGGCCAGTGCATGAGTGTGCAATGCAGAGCGTGGCCCACCCGCCCATTGCCCGGATATCGCCAACGTCAACGCATCCGGTTGATCGCCGCCACCCGTCCACTTTCCTCTGAGGAACGGATGATTGCCTGCCATCAATAGAAGATGGATGTGCACCGCCAAAGCGAAGAGGTCCGACGGCTTCTCCCGTGCCGTTACGGCCAGGTTTACCCGCGCCAACTCAGGCGCCGTGAATTCGGGCCTTGCGACACCACAGAGATACTGCCGACCCGATGCGTCGGTGAACTGCATCGAATCGCAGTCGACGAGCGTCACCCTGGTAGTGTCGTTGACGAGAATATTGCGCTCCTGGAAGTCCCCGATGACGGCGTCGACCCGATGCACGGTCTCCACCGCCAGACACAGGTTTGCGGCAACGTTGACCAGGTGCGACCACGTCACATTCGGTGTCCAAACCGGCGCTGACGGAAGCGGATTCGCCCGGTTGGCGGGGTTACTCAGGGTGTGTATCTCGACGGCGTCGGATGTGTCGATTCGCGGCATCAGGTATCCGACGGCGCCGTCACGTTCATCCAGCAGCGCCGTGGGCCACGTGAGCACCACGAAGCCGTCGGACTGGACGATGCCGTCCGGCGGGGTTTCGATCATGGCGCCGACCTTCGCGATCTTGGCCGCCAGGTCCTTCAGATCCCGATGAAAAACCTTGGCCACCACGTCCGGGCGGTCGACTACCTCGTGAATCACACCTTCGCCGGCCCTGGCCAGCACGGCGCCGAGACGAATCGGTGCACCATTGGTGCTGAGCGACGTTGTCATCGGCTCGATTTCGGCAGTCGTGATGAGGCTGCCGCCTGATCCTTGGCGCGCCGGGTCCACCTGCGTCGGTGCGACACCGGCGCGGTGTCTTCGTCAGCCGACGACTGCGCTTCACTCGGCGCTTCCCCGGCGGGCAGCCTGGGCTGTGGGACGGGCGCTACGTCGGCTTCCGGTGGCCGTGGCGCCCTCAGCGCCTCGTCCCGCGGTTCACGCACAGGCACCGGCGGCGGAGGTGGTGAACTCACTTCGATGCGGATCACCGGTTGCGCGGCCGGGTAATACGCGTCGTCGACCCAATTCATCGCCGCGAGGACCATCGTCTTGTCGTCACCGGTCTGATCGTCTTCGATACCGCGCAGCAGCGAGGAGAAGTCGGCGCCGCTGGCTCCGGTGCGCACTTTCTGCCAGGCACCTTTGAAGAACGGCTCGAATGGCTGCCCGGTGCCGATATCGGTGATCTTGTAGCTCATTCCGTCGGTACTCAGCGCGAATGCCGTCGCTCCAAGATAGCCAGCCGCGCGGAACGACTTCTCGAATGCTTCGTCGCTTTGTATGAACCAAGTGGCGTTGGCGTACTCGTCCTTCTCCTCGATGAGGTGGGTGCCGATACCGTCGTCACTTTCCAACGCGATGATGCCGTCGCCGATCTGCGCCATTACCAACAGGTTTGGCACCGCGATCGCTACACACAAGGTTGTCGACAGGAGCGCGACCGGCAGGTCCATCGTTTCGGCCTGGTTGGTCACCTTTGCACGGGCGCCGAGGAACAGCCACCGCATGATCGCGTCGGCGTCAGATGCGGATGCGACCTTGAACTTCCCGATGAAGTCAGGGTCCATCGCCAGTTCCAGGACCGCTTGGCACGCGGTGTAGGAACCCCAGGCGGACGTCCCCGAGACCGACCCCGCGCCGTCGGCGACGGCCGCCACGATGAAATCACCGACATGGCCGTACGAGAAGGCGTCGTCACAGCCCAGGCCTCGTCGCACATGCTCGCTGCCGGCGACCGAGGCTCCGCACACAGCCCACTCCCGAACACGGGGGCGGCCGCTGCCCTGGTCGGGGGCTGTCACACGCTGGCCCACCCGCTCAGCGGCGGAAGAGCAATTTGTTGTCCCATGTTGGCCAGGCCTTCGTCCGAGCGGGCAAACTCCGTCGAGTTCGACACGTTGCTCAGCGAAGCCGAAAGCCATTCGAACAGCTCCTCGTACTTCAACCCTTCCAGCGGGGCGGGGCTGCGCTCCAGCGACATCCTGCTCAACTGCTGCCAGTCCACGTACGGACCAGCGCCGACGGCAAAGATGGTCACTCCGCGCGCCGCCTCGGTAGCGTTGAGCCGTTGCACCGCAGCGTCGAAGCCCTCCGAATTGGCTTGGCCATCGGTCAGAAGCAGAATCCACGGCCGGTAGTACTGCAGGCCCGCTGCCTTGTAGGCAGCCTTGCGGTCTTCGATGATGTCGAGCGCCAGGTGCACGCCGGCGGCCATATTGGTGCGGCCCGACGCCGTGAACCGCGTAGGCTGCAGCATCCGGGCCTCCTGCATCGGCACCAGCACGGTGGCCACCGTGCCGAACGTGACTACGGCGACCTCGACGCGCTTGCTGGCAAGGACATCGTTGTTGAGGTAATGCGTGAACGCCGCATATCCGCGCTCGAGAGCCTGGATCGGCGCACCCTGCATCGACCCCGACACGTCGGCCAGCACCACGCAGGAAACTCGCGGGTCCGGGTTCTCGTCATTGAGCTCAAGCGCCCAGTCCGATGGACTCAATCCAATCCCTCCAGCACTACTTCCGATGGCGTGATCCTGGCGCCACGTGTCCGACGACCAGCAAACCTGAATACTTTCACGCGAGACAGGCGCAAACAGTCCACCCTTCGGACGACATCGGCGTGATGGTGGGGTGTTCGCGGTCTGAGGATAGTGCGCATCTGCCCAGCGTGTGGCGGTTTCCAGTACTAGCCAATCCACAGCCTTTCTCATCTCCAGCCGACGAAAGCGGCGTGCGCCGCAACTGACCGCTCCATTGCGTCCACCGGTGGACGGCGCACGAGAATGCTCCGAACGGTCGACATTCATTACGTCGCAAATGTGGGAGCATCCGCCCATGGGCTTCAATCCGCCGCCCGGCTGGCAGGTCCCGCACGGGTGGAATCCTCCCCCGGACTGGGTGCCGGATCCGTCCTGGCCGCCGGCGCCGCCCGGATGGCAGTTCTGGACCGAAGACTGGACCGCGGGTCCAGAAGCAGAGAATGCCCCGCAGCCCGCGTCACGGGATGGCCGACCGATCGCGCTCATCGCGGTGATCGTGCTCGTCGTCGGTGCGGTCCTCGGCGGCAGCTACCTGTTGATCGACCGGCTGACAGGCGGCGACGACGGCAGTGGCGGTCCAGTCGCCGGGCAACTGCGGGGCACCTTTCCGGAAAAGCCCGCGGTCGGTTGGCGTCTGGACGGCGACACGGTCTTTGACCGAGCGGAGTTCGTCCGTCCCGATCCCACGTCGAATCAGTATCAGACGCCGGGGTTCATCGACCTCGACGACACCCTCGTCACGTCGGCGATCCTGCCGCAGACCGACCGCGGGGCGACGCTCGTAGCGGTCGACGCCGAGTCAGGCCAGATCCGGTGGACTTCTGACGACGTGGGATTCAAGCCCGTCTGTGCCACCGCGACGATCGACGGTTTGTTGCCGTGCGTCGGTAAAGAAGCGGTGTTCGGCACTGACTCGGGTCCGACGCCGAAGGTCTCCTTCGTTCGAATGTCTGATGGCAACATCGACCATCAGATTGCGGTGTCCAAGTACGTGCGGACGGTCGAAGTTCACGACTCGGCCGTGTACACAATGGCTTTCGATCACGATCAGATGGTCCGGATCATCACACGCGGCACCGTCGTCGACCTCGAGGCCGACTGGCGCCGAGAGTATCCATCGACATCGACCGAGAGCGCAGGATGCCCGGCTTCGGGCGACACACTCCTCGACGGGGTGAACGGCGATGTCGTGTACACCGGAAATGATGGCGGGGTGGTCGTGGCCAGCACCTCCGAGGGCGATCCGCTGGTGGCACGGGAGGTCGCCGACCTCAATGTGTTTGGCGCACAGGGATTCACCGGGCGAAGGTGTGGTCCACAAGATCCTGACGCCGTCACCACGTCGATCATGAACATCAAGGGGCAGGTTCTACACACGGTCGACGGCAACGCTCACGTCGCTAATCCGTGGCTGGTGGAGCCATCGGCCGAACTGCCGTACATCGTCGGTCGGACCGCGTACAACTTTCGTACCGGCGAAGAGATGTGGACCGCCTCGGGAACAGACCTCAACTTGCGCACCATTGTCGGTGACACGGTGCTCGGCGGTCTGGATGGCGGCCAACTCGCGGCGTTCGATCTGAAGACCGGCGAGGAACTCTGGACTAGCCGCCACCGAGTGTACGATGTCGAACTGTCTGACGGACAACGCATCATGGTTGCGTCCGACGGTGACCTCGTCGCCATTGATCTCGCCACCGGTGAGGATCTGTGGACGCTGAGCCGCATCGACGATGCAGGAAGGGTCGCTAACGCTGGATCGGGATTCGCCCACGCCGTAAGCGAATCCATCACGTTCTATCCGCCGACGGGTGGTCCCTCTGTCGCGCCAGGTCGTATCGGCGCTTCGTCATCCTCCGAAGCCGACGAATCGGGCGGCCTCATCACCAAATGCGGTCGCACTCCGGAGATGCGACCCGTGGAGTACCGCGCCGAAAATGGCTCGCTGCTCGTGAAGATGGAAGTGAAGGCGCGTTGCCCGGGCGGCGACATAGTCTCGACCGACCGGCTCCGCGTCACGATCCGAGACAACAGCGGCCTGATCTGCACGGGTGTCTTCGACTTCTCGCAGGATCCGTTGGTCGTCGGCGGCGAAGGAAGCGAACCCACCACGCTGCAACTGGAATTCGGCCCAGGGATGTTCTCGCGCCATCCGAACACCCTCGGTGAGCATTCCGGCCAGCCCACCGGGTCCGGCGAGATCATCACGCAGTCAAAGGCATCCGGTGCCGAGTTGGTCGACTGCGAAGACGAGGGGACGAGCAACGGGCCGCAGAGCGCCGAGAGCGCCACCGGACAAGCAGAGGTCAGAAGTCGTCCGGATCAGCCGGGCGGGCCAGTATCTGGTTGCGGCAGCGATGAGGACGCCTTGGCTGCATTACGAACACAGGTCGACGCCGACCGGCCGTTTGTCCAGTCCCAGTTGGTGGATCGGTGGGTGGCCCAATTGTCCTCCAAGCGACCGGGTCTCGTCGCGCCCGATGTGGACGGCCGGATGGTGACGTGGTCGCCGTGTGAGATTCTGCAGCAGCATCTGCGGATGCGGGGGCAATATCCCGAGGTGCGCCTGGTGTGGAGCGACGAATGGCGCACCTTCGATCTGGCCGGATGGTGGGTGACTGTGGCCGGAGTGACGTTCTCCGATGCGGATTCGGCCAACGGCTGGTGCGATGCGCGAGCGATTCCCGTCGATGAGTGTTACGCCAAGGTGATCAGCAACACCAACAACTCGGGCAGCACGACCAAGTATCGACGGTAGGGACGGGGGGCGCTCATGGGCAAAATCCGTCAAGTAGCGACGTGCGCATCGATCGTCGTCGTCCTGCTCGGAACTATCTCCGCGTGCGCGAACTCGACTGCGCCAGAACCCAGGTCGCCGTCCGCGACCTCAGCCGACCGCGCGGAGACCGAGGCATGGACAACGCATCCGTTGACCGTGACCGCACTGCCACCACCGGCTCCTTCGGAGCGGTTCGCCGGTGCACGACAGGCCGATCCGGACGGCTATGACATGGCCAGTTTTATCAATGAGTCCGGTCCATTGCAGCGGTTCCCGGGATCGGCCAACTTCGATACACCGAGTGGCAACATCACCTGCACATGGGAGTCCACCGGCGACGGTCCCCTGCGGTGCGAGATCAGCAAACGCACGTCGTCGCCGCCACCGCGACCAGCCGATTGCGATCTGTCATGGGCGACGCGATACGTCGAACTCACAAGCGCCGGCGCCCAGGACGGGCTGTGCATCGGCGGGATCGCGACCCCGTATCGGGCCAATGTGCTGCCGTACGGCACCGCGCTCATCGTTGGCCAGTATGGCTGCCTGTCCGAGGTCACCGGTGTGACGTGTCGCCATTTGCACACGGGCCGAGGCTTCTTCGCCAGCCGCGAGAGGTTCGCGCCGATTTGACAAGACGGGCGACGCGTCGTTCATCCAGGAGTCAAGAGGTCGATCACTTCGGCCGCAGGTACCCGAGGATCGGTCCATCGGCCTTGTTCGAGAACGTATGTGGACGCACCTTGGCCGGATCATTGCCGCTGATGCCGTCCTGCCACCCATAGTTCTGCTCGAGCACAGAGTACTTGTCGCCGTTGACATCCGTGATCAGTGCGACGTGGCCGTAGCCCGCGTTGTAGCTGTTGCCGCCGTAGACGATGATGTCACCGGGCTGGGGGTCACCCTTACCGAAGGGAATGCGGTCGTAGAACTCGGAAACCCCGTTGCGGTCGTAGTGGTTGTAGATGTCTGCTGCCGCAATGCTGGTGGTCGCGATGCCCGGTCGAGCTCCCACCACCTCATTGCTGTACTGGCGGAAGACGTCGAAGCACTGCGCACCATAGGACCGATCGGGGTCGATCATCTTGCCTTGCCACTTGTCGACGAAGGCTGTCGCCGCACGGGCGTTCTCCGAGTTGCCCCCGGCCGCGGAATTGTTGGACGCAGCACCGTCGGAACTTGAGGAAGGTGTGCTTGCCGGTCCGCCGACGTGAGTGCCGATCCCGCCATTGGCACCACCGCCGCTGGCGGTTTCCTGTTCATTCGCGTTGCGGCGCAACTCCTCCGCTCCCTGCCGGAGGGCATCGGCCGCTCGCGTGATGCCTGGCACTGACACACTGGTCCACTGCGAGCGGAATCGTTCGGCGTCTGCACCGCGCCATATGGTGGCGTTGTTGATCAAGCCGCTGAGGAACCTCGATGACTCCTGCAAGGCGTTCGCGCCGTTCTGCAGCCGGGTTGCCGCGCTACGTAGCTGCTCAACATCAGCTCCACTGATCGCCATGTCGTAGTCCTATCTCCGGCGGAGCGGTCGTTCTAGCCAGACCACCTTTATAGCCACCCTAGAGGCGAGTAACTAGCCCTTTCGTCGCAATTTCGTCCCATCGACCGACACGGAACACCGTCCAGATTCGGAGTCACTCCCCGAGAATGGGACGAGCAACGTGAACGCAGACATCCGCGCTCACGCATACCACCACCGAAAGGCCCACCCGGTGAAACGTCGGCGGTCCGCGACAATGCAACAGCCACCATGCACAATTCACCAGGACTGATTCCATGCCGTTGAGCAGTGGCGCCCGCTACGCGGAGTTCACGATCGCCGAATTCCTCGGATCGGGCGACGGTGGAGCGAGTTATCGGGCCGTCCATATGAAGTCCGGTCGCACCGTGCGGATCAAGATCTTGGATGCGACGCCCTCTGCCGATCCCGGATTTCGACAACTGTTCCGCCGTACCAACGACGCGCTGATGCGACTCAAGCCGCCCGCGACTGCGTCCGTCCTCAACTTCGGCGAGGGCGACGGACAGTTGTGGGTCACCACCGATTTGATCGCCACAGTGACGGCCCAAGACCTCCTCCGGCAACGCTTCGCTTCAGGAATACCGCACCGAAGCCTCTGCGTGATCGCTGATCACGTCGCCGAGTCCCTCGATGCGACCTCAGCCCATGGAATCATGCACGGTGGGGTGAGACCCACCAATATCCCGTTGTCCAAACCCTTCTCGAAGGATTACCGGATCGCGCTCACCGACTTCTGTCACCGGGTGCCGGGCACCTATGCGAAGAATGACCCGTACGCAGCGCCGGAAGCGCTTGCAGGTTCGGCGCCGACCAGTCGCAGCGACCAGTTCGCATTCGCCGCCACGGTGTTTCATTTACTCACCGGAGCGCGCCCGTTCCGCACCACCTCCTCCGGGCACCGCCACTTCGATAGCCAGCCGCTGCGGAGTCCCTCGGTCACCGTCGACGGACTCGAGGGCGTCTTCGCCCGCGCATTCCACGCCGACCCGGCCGCCCGGTTCGCGTCGTGCGGTGAGTTCGTCGCCGCTCTTCGCTCACCCGATAACAGCAGACGGCCAACGGCCCCCGCGACTCGGTCCCGGCAGACCGCGAGTGAAGCCGCGCCGATATCGCCGCGGCCGGACGTAGCCCAGCAAAGTCCGACTGGCCGATCGGTGCTGAAACCCGCCATCGCGGCGGTGGTGGTCACGGTGGTGCTGACCGTCGCAGCGGTCCTGTTCAGTCGGGACAATCCACCATCATCCCCCACAGCAGCCCCCGCAACCGCACCCACCTCTCAGGCAGCCGTGCCGCCCGCGTCAAGCTGTCAGAAGCTCAATGACACCGTGGCATCTCTGTCCTTGCGCGACAAGCTGGCTCAAACGCTCATGGTGGGCGTGACCGGCATCGAAGACGCCCGCGCCGTCGTCAAGGACCACCGAGTGGGCGGCATCTTCATCGGCAGTTGGACCGACCTGACCATGCTCGAATCCGGTGAGCTGCGCAGCCTGCAGACTGAGCAGCGGACCCTTCCGCTGGCGGTCAGCGTCGATGAAGAGGGCGGGCGCGTGCAGCGGCTGAGCTCGCTTCTGGGGTGGCAGGATTCGCCCCGCCAGTTGGTGGCTTCGGGTCTGTCTGCACAGCAGGTGTACGGCAAGACGTTCGAACGCGGGCAGAGGATGCGCCGGTACGGCATCACGATCGACTTCGCGCCGGTTGTCGACCTGACCGATGCGGCCGACGACACCGTGATCGGTGACCGCTCGTTCGGTGCTGACCCCGCTGTGGTGACCGAGTACGCCGGCGCGTATGCGAACGGTCTCCGCGAGGCCGGACTGCTGCCCGTGCTCAAGCACTTTCCCGGCCATGGGAGCGCGTCCGGCGACTCGCACGTAAACGGTGTCACTACACCGTCTCTCGATCAGCTGATGACGGCAGATCTCATCCCGTATCAGACGTTGACGACGCAGCATCCTGTCGCTGTGATGCTCGGGCACATGCAGGTTCCCGGATTGACCGGGACCGAACCGGCCAGTTTGTCACGCGACGCGTACTCGCTGTTGCGACAGGGGAACTACGGTGGTCCGCCGTTCGACGGGCCGGTGTTCACCGACGACCTGTCCAGCATGGGCGCCATCAGTCAGCACTACAGCGTGCCCGACGCGGTGCTCAAAGCACTGCAAGCCGGCGCCGACACCGCATTGTGGATCAGCACAGACGAAGTTCCGGCAGTGCTCGACCACCTGGAATCTGCGGTCAAGAGAAGTGAATTGGACCCCGCGCGTGTCGATGACGCGGTGCGAACGATGGCGGTGACCAAAGATCCGAGCTTGGCCTGCACCCGCTGAGATCGGCGTTCACCGGATGGCTGTCGTCCCCTCCGGGCCGACAGTGTCGCTGAGAAACTTGGCCAGACAGTTCCAGGAATCGATGCCCTTCGCATCGCACCAGCCGTTGGCCATCGCCGCGTCGCTCGACGGGGCATCCACCATCGTCACCCACCAGTTCGGCCCCTTGAACACAGTCCAGTGATTGGAAGACACCAACCGGACACTGTCGTATTGCTGACGCAAGCTCAGATGGTTCCGCAGAATATCGGCGTTCTGGTAGGTGATACCGTCGGTGAACAGCCCGACCTGTTTGGAACTGATCTGGGGAACCCAATGGTTCGCCATGCTGGCCTTCACCGCCGGATAATCCGAATCGGACAGTTCAGTCAACGCCGCCCCCGCGACACTTTGCACGTCTCCATGCATCGGAGGCATCGGCTGAGCGGCGGTCACCGCGCCTGACCCCGAGGCCCTACTCGTCACTTCTGAGCTGAAACCGGTCATGTCGACGGTGACACCTGAAGGCACCAATTCTGGTGTTCGCCAATACATGCCTGGCGGAAAGATCAGGCGTTGGTCGGCACCGTCCACACCGTCGACGATGATCGGTGCAGCGGCGAGGTCGAACCGTCCCGCAGCCACATCTTTGGTCCCGTCGGAGACGGTCACGACGACGTTCGGCCCGGAAAGTTCCAGTGCGGAATCGCAATTCGCGCTGATCGGAACAGATGCCTCTAGACCTGCCGCGGTCAACCGCAGCGACGCCCCACCGAAGCTCGGTACACAGTCTCCTGCAGTCGCGGCGGAGCCGGAGCCGGAGCCCGCTGTCGACGACGACCGATCGGTGTCGGACTGTCCTAGGGTCACGATCAGGACGAGAAGGACGGCGATGACCGCGGCTGCGGCGCCCGCTACCGCCAGCCACTTGCGGTTACCGACCGTTCCGGCCGGGGTGTTCGCCGGGGCTGGGGGCGCAGTCACCGGCATCGGGGTCTGCGGCGCCATGGTTGTCGTGGTGCGAGCTCCGCGGCGCACCGCACGGATGTCCTCGATCCCACACCACGGGCAGCGCTTGGCCCCGACAGGAATCTGATGCCCACGCGCACACGAACCCACCCGCACGCGCTGCAGATGCTCACGCCACTCCGCCGCAGACGGACGACGCGAAGGATCACGCGCCCCATCGGTAAAAGCCCGCACGAACAACCGCTGAATGTCGTCGGGAAGAAAATCCACCGACGGCGCCAACGCATGGGTGTGCAACGCCGACCCCGGCCCACCAGCCCACTGCCCAGACCTCGCCAACGTCAAGGCATCCGGCTGCTCACCACCACCGGTCCAGCGCCCCCGAAGAAACGGATGATTCCCCGCCATCAACAACAGATGCACGTGAACCGCCAACGCGAAAAGATCCGAGGGCTTCTGCCGCGCCGTCGTCGACAGATCCAACCCCGCCAACTCCGGGGCAGTGAACTCCGCGCGCCCCACACCACACAGGAACTGGTGACCGAACTCATCGGTGAACTGCATCGAATCACAATCGACCAACGACACCCGAGTGGTGTCATTGACCAAAATATTGCGCTCCTGAAAATCCCCGATCACCGCATCCACCCGATGCACCGTCTCCACCGCCAAACACAAATTCGCGGCGATATTAACCAGATGGTGCCACGTCACATGCGGTGTCCACTGCGGCGCCGACGGCAACGGATTGGCCCGGTTCGACGGATTGCTAACCGTATGAATCTCCACCGCATTCGAGGTATCCACCCGCGGCATCACATACCCGAACGCCCCATCATCGCCGGTCACCGTGTGCAGCGGCCACGTCAACACCACAAACCCATCGGCCTGACGCACCCCCTCGGGCGGACAGGCAATCATCGCCGCCACCTTCGCGCGTTTGGCCCCGAGATCCTTCAACCCCGGGTGAAAAATCTTGACCACCCAATCACCGTGGCCAACCACCTCATAGATAGTGCCCTCACCCGCACGCGCCAACACCACACCCAGCTCGACCACTGCGCCACTTTCGAGCCGCAACACCACACTCCCCTACGTCAGCCGAGAACGGAGACACCCGACATCACCGCCGCCAAGAACGACGATTTTCGAATAGCTAACCGCATTCGACCACGTCCACCTGATTTTGGTGCCGCAGTTCGTATCAATGTCCGACACCAGACGCCGATTCTGAGCGCCGAATCCCGGACCGTACGCGTATCGGCGATTTTTTTCCGAGAGCCTGGCCGAGGGCCTTATGTCAGCAGTGACCACCAGGGATCTCATCGCGCCGGTGATCGACCCACGCACCCAGACTGTCGAGCATGGCCGTGCCGGTATCGAAGCTGCCGTCAGCGGGTTTGGCCGCCAATGAGACGCCGAAGGTGCCGCTGTGGTTGGTGACGAGTGCGATCTGGCGGACGAGATATCCGCCATCGGGTCCTGGCCCCCAACCGCCCTTGGCCGCCACATCGGCGAACGACGCCATGCCCCACTGCTGATTGCCCCCGAGGGCGTGCATCTGCTCAACAACGAGGCCCGCCCCTTCAATACACGGCAATCGGAACGCGAACAGCGCGGCTTGATCCGCCGGCCAATCGGTCTGCCCGTAGGGGCTGTACGGCGGACGAACTTGTTGCGATTGAACGGTGACTTCGGTATCGCCGCCCTCACGCAAGATTCTTTCCATCGCGTCGGCAGCCGTCTGAGAGTCACCGATCATGTTCCACATGCGGTCCGCGGCGGTGTTGTCGGATTGCGAGATCGCTCGTTGCATCAGGGGCTCCGCCGAGCTCTGGTCGACTCTGATCGCGGCGATCGCTAACGGAACCTTGATCGTTGACCACGCTGCCCCGCTCTTCCAGGTACCGAACAAACTGGCCTCTTGTCCGTTGAACAGAGCGACGCTGACCTCTCCTGGTGGTAGGGAGCCAATCATCTCATCGAAGCTCGCGGACAATACGTCGACCGTCGGGGGCTCGGGAAGCGACGTAAGTCCGGGGGGCCGCGCGACCGGGGAAGGCGACGACGATCGCGCTGATGGCGACTGGATGTCCACGCTCGTCTTGCCGTCAACATGGAGCGAGCAACTCGCCGAAACGATTGCAACCGATGCTAATACGAGAAGCTGCCAGCTAGTCGATGTGGATGACGGCATCCGCCCCGCCTCGGTACCCCACTCGGTCGCCGGCACCGAAAGCGCTGCAGTCATCCATCGTCAGCCGAAAACAGGCGATGCCACGGCCATCGAGTATGTGGAGTATTCACTCTCGTACTGGTTGATTTCGTTGACCGCTGCTCCGACCACAATTGCCCAGAAGAGGACCCATAGCAGCAGGATCGCCGTGAAGATATAGCCGATCACCAACCCCGCGATAGCCAGTCCTCTGCCGTCTTCGCCTGACCGCTTGATCTGGGAAAGAGCGATGTGGCCGAAAACGATGCCCAACGGAGCCAATACCAGGGAGCTCACCAACGCGGCGATGGCCATCGAGTTGGTCTTGGCCGCCGGCAGGTACCCGACAGGTGCGACGACCACCGGGTACTGCCCCGGCATCGGGGAATACGGCCCGGCACTGGGCGCCGGCGGTTCCGGCGGAGGCGGCGGGTATTGCACCTGGTTGCCGTAGTCGGGCGGAGGAGGCTCGTGCCCCTGCGGTGGATAAGGCATCGGATTGTCGTATGCGGGCGGTGACGGCTCGGCGACACCGTCCCCGACCGTGTAGCCGGCACCGAACTTGCTCGGCGGTAGCGCGGAATACCCCTGCCCGCAGTGCGGCTCTTCCATCAGCGGCCGATCCCTTCGCCTACGGACCAATCCGGAAACCGGATGGTGCTGCTACACCTAACCGTATTCGAGCGCTCCACCGCAGCCGCAGTGCCATGATTCATATCATCGTCCGACACAGCAGTGCTTCGATAGGATCGATCCTCTTCGCGTTCTATTCACATAATCAACAATGGGCCCCACAGCCAACAGAAGGCGATCAACGCGTCATCCCCAGATGACCAGGACTCCAAGGATCGCGAGGTCAGATCCGAGCGGAAGCACGTGTGCGAATTCAGTGTGCAGTCGTGAATCCAACCCGCCGGCACATCCGAGACTCAGCTTTCGGGAGGCTGCCTGGGTGGCCCGGTTCCGGTGTACGTCGTACCGGCAGCGAAACGCCGCGTCGATTCCTCCAGCACCCGGCTGGCGCTCAACTTTCGCCCAGTGCCTGTGCCAACCCCCTCGGTTGAATCCTGTGAATCACGAGCGATTTTCGGTGCAGTCGCCGGTACCGTCGCGGTGGGGGTTGCCGCGGTCGGGACCGCTGCGGTGGGCGCCGAGACATCCGCCTGGGCGAGACGCTGAGTGGACGGCTCGACGGCCGACACCGCCGCGGTGGCTGCCTCGACAGTCGGTGCGGCCGGCCCTGCCGGGCCCATAGCCCGTGCCTTGCGGCGCAGCCCGCCGCGCTGGAACACCACGACCGACGTGGCGACCACCGCCAACGCGAGCCAGCACAACACGACATCGAATGTGCTGGTGATCTGGTGCTCCAGCATGTTGCCGTACACCGCATCCCGAAGTGCTTCCGGCTCAGCCGAATACAGGATCCGGGGGGCCAGCCCGACGCCCACGACGACGCGGCAGATCGTCAGCACAAACAGCACGGCGGCAGCCGCCGACAGCACAACCGGATGCAGTGCGCCGCCGTTGATGTTGAACCGGATCCACATCGCCGCGGCACCGGCGACGACGTCGAAGACCAGCAGCGCGATGCTGTCGTACGCAGAATACGGCAACTCGAGACTGGCTGCGACGATCAGGTCGAAGACCCTCAGCAGCGCTGATCCGGCACACCAAATAGCGAGGAGCGCCAGGCACTTCCGTACCGCCTCGCGCCAGTCACCGACTGCCGCATGTGATGGCGTCGCGGCACGCAGGGCCCACGGTGCGATTATGGCTCCGATCGCCACCCAGGCCACATATCCCTCAAACCCCACCGCGGCAGTCGACGTGGTCTGAGCGATGCCGTGGAAGGCGTCGATATCGCGCCCGACCCCCAGCATCCAGACCACAGCGGCGCCGAGGAACGTCGATGCCCCCAGTGCGACGGTGGCCAACCGGGATGATGGCCGGTCCGTGAACGTCCACCGCAGCCCCACCAGCACCGCTACCCAGGCGACAGCGCCGTACACAACGGCCGTCGCGATCACCGCAATGTTCTGCCCGCCGTAGGCCCCCTCAGCGAGAGCCTGCACCGGGTACCGGGTCCGCCAGTACAGGTTCCCCAGCACCGCAACGGAGGCAAGCAATGCTGCCGCGACGCCGATCACCCGGGCAACGCCGAACCAGCGGCCAGGCCGGCCACCGCCACTCACCGGCGGCTGCGCGACGAACAATGCACCGGCAAGACCTGCAAGCAGCCCCGGTCCGATGCCCGGCGGTACGTCGCCGGTGCCGCCGAACCGCATTGCCTGTACGAATGCGAATGCCACGAATCCCGCCGCCACCACCAGATAGGGCAGAGCGAGGCCAAACCTGGTTCTCGACGGACTGGCCGTCGGTGGTGAAACTGAGCGCTTCCCACGCCGGCCGATGTAGCCGGCGATCAACGCCGCCCACGCCAACAACGTCGCTAGCACCACCAGCGCGAACAACACCGTGCTGCTGCCGGGGACACCGACGCCGAACGAGAGGTTCCAGGGCAGCACCAGCGCGATGCCCAGCAACAGCGCCGCGGCTATGTCTCTGCCCGCATTCCATCGCGACACGCGGCTCGAGTCGATGTATGTCTCGGTGCGCACGTTTGTCACGGGTCACCTTCTGAGAGTCCATCGACGGGGGTCCGCCGTTTACTGCGCCCAGTTAACATCACCAGGCACGGTACGACGCAGCTCAAATGGAAAATATCGTCTGACTGACCGACACCACCAGCAGTTGTACCTGGCCGATGTCGGTCCACCGCAAGCTTCGTACGTTCGACGTACACGACCAGCGCCCACGCTCGACTGGTTTCGGGTTCAGTAACGAGTGGCCTGGAGACGGTGAGAAGATCTACCGGTCACTCCCGTCAAGAGCGAAAGAGGTTCGCTGGTGTCCGAGTGGGGATGGGCGGTCGAACTCAACGACGCAAACCCCGACCCGAGGGTCGCCTGTGTGGCGCTGATCGACGTGTCGGGGTCGATGGATGGTGAACCGATCGCCGCCCTTGAACGGGGGTTCGCCGCCTTTACGCACTACTTGCACAACGAGTCACTGGCAAGCAAGCGGGTGGAGGTAGCCGTCGTCACCTTCGGAACGGCCGCCACCGTTCTGGTGCCGATGCAGGAGGCGCGGACACTGCAACCCGCACGTTTCACCGCGGCAGGCACCACCAACCTCGCGGCCGGCATCCATTTGGCGCTCGACATCATCGAAGACCGCAAACACGCATACAAAACGGCCGGACTGCAATACTACCGCCCGTGGATTCTGATCCTCACCGACGGCAAAGCCAATATCGACGGCTTCGATGCCGCTGTCGCTCGACTCAACCAGGCCGAAAGCTCACGCGGAGTAACCGTGTTCGCAGTCGGGCTGGGCCCACGCGTGAACTATCCGCAGCTGAGCCGGCTGTCCACCCAACGCAGTCCCGCCCCGCTCGAAGGCCTCAAGTTCGAGGCGCTGTTTGAATGGTTGTCCGCGTCGTTGACGAACGTCTCGAACTCGTCAGAACACGCCCACTCCGATGAAGCTCTCGGCAGTATGGGTGATCACATTCGCCTGCCGTCGGTGACCGGTTGGACCAGCGCGTGACAGCTGCGCCCGAGACACATCCGGGCTATTGGGAATGGGCCGTGTGCGGCGCATCGGTGACCGGTGAGCTGCACCGCGAACGGGGGCAGGGCTGCGATGACGCCTACTGTTACGGCGTCGCAGGCGACTTCGTGGTCGCCGCTGTCGCAGACGGGGCGGGATCGGTCAGCGGGACCTCCGCCTGGGGCTCCTACACGGCGTGTCAGAGCGTTTTGCGCAATGCGCTGCGCGGTCAGTTTCGCCGCGACTTCGCCGCCGATTCGAGCGGACACACCGCCCAGATGCGCTGGCTGTTCGAGCAGGCATTGCAGCACGTATGCGCACGCGCCCGCACGATGAAGCTAGACCTGCCACTGCTATCGACCACCTTGAGCGTGGTGGTGGCCAACCGACAGCACGCCGTGTGCGGCCAGATCGGTGACGGTGTCATCGCAGTCGAGACCGACCGCGGGATCAGCACGCGACTCATCGAATCCAAGGACCAGTATGCGAACTGCACCTGGTTCCTGCAGTCGGAGAACGCCTTCGGCGCATCGTTTCGGACCGAAACGCTCCGCGGTGTCACAGCATTTGCGTTGAGCACCGACGGCATGAGCTACAAGATCACCGACATTGCCACCGGCAGCGCATACGAACCGTTTTTCCGCGGGTCCTGGCAACAGGTGCGGGCAGGCACCAGTTCGGCGCACTTCGCCGCGCTGCTGCGCGGGATCGCCGACGACCAGACCGGCGACGACAAAACCATGGTTCTGTCGGCGTTGCGGTGGGTGACAGATGATTTCTACCCCTCGTCGCGCCCGACCCGAACCACCACGGTGGCATCGCGCCGTCCCGAGCGTATCGGCGCATCGCGGCCGGAGCGGCGATGACCACCTCCACGCTGTGGCTACCCACTGGGGAACCGATCCGCTTGGGCGCTCCGCTGGCAAGCGCCACCGGGGAGGGCACGGTGTACGGCGTTGCCGGCCGACCTGACCTGGCCGCCAAGGTGTTTCATGCCGGCCTCAAGGGACTCGCCGATAAACTGAACAAGGTCGCGGCGATGATCGAATCACCCCCGCCCGGGGCGGTGCAGCCCGATGGCTTCATCGTGCTGGCTTGGCCAACGCAGCTGCTGCAAAGCGATTTGGGGTCCGTCGGCTTTGTGATGCCGAGGATCGACACCAGCAACGCGGTCGAACTGCATACGGTGAGCAATCCTTCCGACCGGATGGCCCCGATGCCATCGGACCCGCAATGGATACGACATGCGACCTGGGGACACCTTGTCAACGTGGCCGCCAATCTCTGCCTCGCGGTGGAAGCGGTCCACCGCGTCGAAGCGGTGATCGGCGACTTCCAGGAGCGCAACATACTGGTGTCGGACACGACAAGGGTGACCCTTGTCGACTGTGACTCAATGCAATTCATCAACCGCAGCGGACGTCAGTTCCTCTGTCCGGTGGGGCGACCCGAGTTCACCGCGCCCGAACTCGCCGGGATGAATCTGCGCGAGCGGGCCCGTGACAAGCCGTCGGACCTGTTCGCGCTCGCCGTGCACATCCACCAGTTGCTGATGGCGGGAAACCATCCCTTCCTGCGTGGTCAGTGGGTCGGCCAGGGCCCGCAGCCCGACGCCTTGTCCCTGGCCCGCTCCGGCGACTGGGCGGGCGGGCCCGACTCGCGGCTGCGCACCCATACGGTCGCTCCTCCGGTGACCTTCCTGCCATCCGATGTCCAGCAGCTCTTCGTTCGCGCTTTCACCGCCGGCGCAAGGGAACCCGCACGTCGGCCGACGGCTACCGAGTGGCGCAACGCCTTGATGCGAATCGAGGTGGCCATCTGCTCGCGTGAGACGCACCAAGTTCCGGTCGGCTGCCGGGTGTGCCCGTGGTGCGCCATCGACGACGAGCGCGCCGCCCGCCGGCAACGCCAGGCATGGTCCCGGCCCGCCGGGGCACCGCAGCGCAACAGTTTGTCGGCCTCGACCGCACCGCCGCTGTCGCGGCCACAGGCAGGGCGTCAGACTCCGAAAGCGCAGCAGCAGAACACCATATTCGGACTCAGCGCCCGCACGTATCTGACCACGCTCGCGGTCATCGTTGTCGTGGTGGTGGCGCTGGCTTCGTTCATCGTGTGGGCGCTGCTCAGCGGGACATCGACCTTCGGGAGCCTGGGGCCACTGCCCTAATCACCAGAACCACATCACGTCCAGTGCATTCCCTCGTGACGCGGGATGCTGACGGAGTAGGACGGCGGCGAGTGGGTGGCCACCCCACCTATTTGCGATGTAACACAAGAGTCGGCGCGGCTTCGCCGCTCTCGGACCACGCCTGCACCGCGGTTAACGTGTTGCCGGCAACCGACACTTTCCATTCGTTATCGACGCAGTCACCTGACGTAACGACTGCGTCTACGTATACCGACCCAAACTCACGGGTGGACTCAGTCCACTTGGCTTCGCATGTTTTGCTGTGTGACTCAAAGGAAACTCGGATCGTCCCCTTTATCGGATTATCGTTTGTAATGATCAATCTCGCGTCCCGGTCGTCTGAATCGTTGGCGCTTCTGACCCAGGTTCCAGTGAAGTCAGGCTGCGCAGTTAAGGACCCGATTGCGGTTTGCGCCCTCCACCAGCTATAGACCCATACTCCCGCGCCAATCGCAGCGCACGCCGCGATCACGGCAAGCAGTACGACGATGACAGTAAGGATGGAACGATTGGACGGATCGCCTGGAGCGGGAGTAGGTCGGGCCATCGGTCCTCCATCACTTGTCACGAAGAGCGTCGTTCAACTAGCAAACCCGACCGCTGGCCCTCGACCTGAGCAGTGCGCCTTTCACACTACTTTGATTCACGGTTGGCGAGGCTGCATAACTGATCGACGTTTGCACTCCCGAGTTTCATGTTCAGTTCATGCCTTCCCTTGGCGGCACATTCATCGCCGCCGGGTCGGGCGTCCAACCCGACGGGTCCGGACCGATCGCGATGGTGCCGCCGGCCGGACGGGTAATGGCCTCACCGGTGGTCAGATCGCGCAGCTTGAACTCGCTGAGGACCGGATGGTTGGCCCCGCTGCCGGCGTAGGCCACCGCGACCACGTTCTGTGGCGCGAAATCCGGCCATGCCTCACCCTCGATCGTCAAGGTGGACAGATCGACATTCGCCGGAGGTGTGAGCGGAGCACCGGTCGCGCAGTGCACGCGGGGCACACCAACCTGATCGATGAGAACCGCGTTGCCTGTCTGCAATACCGCCTGTGCGGATTCTGCGCGGCCCTCAACGAAGAAAAACGACGTCACCCAGGTGTCGACGGTCAGTACCACTGGGGTCAACGTGTTGAGATAATACGGAATCTTCTGTGCGGCAATGCCGATCGCCTGCGCCCACGGTGCCGACCGTTCGGGATGGGCGTCAAGGTAGTTCGCGACAGCAGGCACATCGCACACGCTCACTTGCTCCGTGCCGCCATAAAGCCCGGCCTGGGTCCCCTGCACCAGGCGTGCACCGCGATCCGCTGACCGTGGCAGCTGCGTCCTGAACGACGCGATGTCACCGGCAACTGTGTCGGCGACCTCGACAGGCGACACCACGGCCGACGGCATGAAGGGGTGCTCCCCCACCACATTGGCCGCAATTAGCCCCACCTGGGGGCCGTCCGCATCACCGCCGAACAACCCGGCTCGCTTTGCAAGTACGACACCGACGAGGGCGAGCAGCACCACGAAGGTGAGCGCCACAGCCGACATGATCAGCACCCGGCTGGTGCTTGGATCGGTGGCGGCGGACTGGTTCGGATCGACCCATCCGGTACCGGAGTCGTTCGTCGACAACGGTTATCGCGTCCGGAAGCCGCGCCACTGCATTGGTGCCAGTGGCGCGGCGTCGGCTCGGCTCATGCCCATTGCGTACGGTTACGCTCCGGACGCGCTCTGCTGCTCCTGCGCATTGCGCTTGGCGTTCTGCGACGCCGTCTGCAGCGCGCTCACCACCGACTTGAGTTGTCCCACGTACTGACCCTGCCAGTCCGACCTGAACCGGTTGGCATCGTTGCCTTTCCAATCGACCGAGTTGATGGCCGATGTCAGCTGGGAGATGACGTTCTGGATGTCGTTGGCCTTGTTGTTGAGTTGGGCAGCCAGCTGGTTGAGCTGTTCTACATCTGCACCGACCATTGCCATGATGTTCCTACTTTCGTTGTGTGATTACTGATTTCCGATTCGATAAACGGGCTGCGCGACTTGGACCCACACCCCCTTGCCCTTCTCGATCAACACGCCCCGTCCGGGCGGGAAGTCATGCCGCCGGATCACGCCGATGGGCGTGCTCAGCAGAGAATCCGATTCCACTCCGCTCGGTGCCAGTAGTAGACCGCGGCGACCGGACTTGAACGGCTGCGCCAGTGTCCACGCCTGCCCCCAGGTCGACACTTCCGCTTCGCCGACCACGAAGGCAGGCGTGCCCGCCAGCGACTTCAACAGCGCCGACAGATCGGTTTCAACCTCGGAGTTGGTGAACTCCGTGATGGATTCGATCACCATCATCAGGTCGACCCCGAAGCCCAACCTTGACGTCAAGCTGCCGAGCAGGTCTACGACGGCCTGGCTCCCGACCGCGCTTTCGGTGAACACGTCCTGTTTGGCGATCGCTGAATGCGCCGGGGCGAGGTGCACGATCCGGAAGCCGGTGTTGGCTCGTCGCACCGCCTGCGCCAAGCTGACGAGCGCAGTCGTGCGCCCGCTGCCGGGCGGGCCGGTCAGCATCAGCAGACCCTGCGGGAGGATTCCTACGGGTGCCAGGGTCTCGTCGGCGATGCCGATCGACGGCGCCCCGCCGACCGTGACAGGCAAGGTGTCCAGGTCGACGTGCTCCGAGAGCCGCACCACGGGTTCGGGTGCGGTGAAACCCTGTGCACGCATCCGCGCCGCCAGTTCAGTGATAGCGCGTGCCTGTGCCGCCACGTTGTCGTCGCCGCCGAACACCGCCACCTGCACTTCGTGGCCACCCATGATGCCCCGGCCCGGCGGAGAGTTCACCGACAGGATGTCATGCGGCTCACCGGTCAGCATGTAGTCGTCATCCGAAGCCAGTCGCAGGACGAGCCGACGTTGCATCATAGACGCCAGTGACGTCGACAGCGCCCCGGGACGTTCACCGGTGAGGACCACATGCATCCCCAGCCGGCGGCCGTCACTGACGATCTGGTTGAACAATGCGAAATGCGTGGAATGGCCGATGAGTTCGTACGTTTCCCGGAATGCACCGATGCCGTCGACCAGCAGCAGGATTCGAGGTTCCTCGGGGTCGACGCTCTGCCGGTATCCGGTCAGGTTGGACACGTTGGCGCGGCTGAACCTTCGTGACCGCTCGTCGAGAATGGTGACCAACCGCCGCAACACCCGACCGATGCGCTCGTCGTCCTCGCCGTCGATGATCGCCGCCACATGCGGAAGCGGCTCCAGCATTCGCAGGCTTCCCGATGCGAAATCAAACCCGTAGATGTGGGTTGGTCCGTCCGACGCCAGCGCCGCCGAGATCGCCAAGGTACGAAGGGCGGTCGATTTGCCAGAGCCGCTGGTCCCGACGATCGCGAGATTGCCCTGGTCGGGCTCGTAGGTGGCCGTGGGTTGTTGCTGCCGCTCAGGCAGATCCAATCGTCCGATGACCAGATGGCCGGACGGTGCCGATATCGACTCCAGAGCGTAGGTGGGCTGCAGCGGGGGCAGCCACGGCTTGCGAGGTGTACGGATGCGCATCTGGTCGGATGCGGCCCGGACGTTGTTGACGATCCGCGCGATATCCGTCGGTCCGGCGGTCGCCCGCGAACCGTTGGCTACCTGAGTGTTCCATGGCCGGCGACGTCCGAACACGAACTCCCAGATGTCGATTGGCGCAGTGTCGGGCTGATCACCGGTCCACCCACCGACGTAGCCGGCCTGGAAGGTGGTCAGCCGCCCGGGTCCGGTCTTGGCCACGGCGCGGCCCGGAATCTCGGGCGCGAAGTGAGCTGCCAGCGGATCACCGACCACATCGACTGAATCGTCGACATCGTTGAGGCGAAGCGCAATCCGCAGATTCGTATTGGCGCGTAGATTGTCCTTGATGACGCCAGCCGGCCGCTGGGTGGCCAGGATGAGATGAAGGCCCAACGACCGTCCGCGTTGCGCCACATCGATGACACCGTCCACGAACTCGGGCACCTCGGTGGCCAGGGCGGCGAACTCGTCGACAATGATCACCAGGGCCGGCGGGGTTTCCGGATCGCCCATCTGTTCAAGGGAAACGAGGTCTTTGGCGCGTTTCAGGTTCAGCAGTTCTTCGCGCCGTTTGATTTCGGCGCCCAATGAGGTGAGTGCGCGCCGCACCAGATGCGGTGACAGGTCGGTGACCAAACCCACCGTGTGGGGCAGTTGAGCACACTCGGCGAACGCGGTTCCGCCCTTGTAGTCGACCAGCAGGAAGGTAAGCCGGTCAGGGCTGTTGGCCGTGGCCATTCCCAACATCCACGACTGCAGGAACTCGCTCTTGCCAGACCCCGTGGTACCACCGACCAACGCATGCGGCCCGTGTTCACGCAGATCGAGGTAGAAATCTTGCAGCCCTGTTGAACCCACGAGCGCGGCCAACGGCGCGGGCTTATTAGACGCCTTCTTGGCCGAGCCATCACGCGGTGTCACCGAATCATTGGACATCCACAGCCGGGCCACCGTAGCGGGGTCAGACGCAACCCCGGTGCCTGACAAACTCAGGTACGACACCGAGCGCGGGAGATCGGTGTCGTCGTCCACCGCCGCGCCCACATCGACCACCGGAGCGAGAAGCAATGCGACCTGCCGAGCATCCGCGACGTCGATCGCGTCACAGGCGACCGGGAATCTGTGCGCGCCCGCGCGCACCTCACCCACCGTGGACCCGGACTGCTCGTTCTCGATCAACACGAAGGTGCGGCATGCGGCGGGCAGGCTGGTGATCTGGGTGGCAACCCAGATCACGTGCACGCCGACGGACGCGCCGCGTTCGGCCAGCCGGGTCAGCCGGGATCGGTCGATCGGTGCGGTGTCGTCGACCAGCACGATGACCGCCGGCAGCACGATCGGTGCCCGGGTATCGGTGTCAGCGTCGGATGTGATGACCCCGAATGTCGGAGCAGGGCCGGAATTCTCGGCGCCAGCGCGCACCTTCACCAGATCCTCGAGCCGCGACAGCAGGGCTATTCCGCCGTTCTCACTGTCGGTCAAGTGGTTCCCTGACAAAGGGCTGTACGCCGATCCGGCATGTGGCAGCCATTCCAACCACTCCCACGATGTGCGCGACTGCTGCGAGGCGAATGCGGTGATGGTGAGTTCGGCCGGTGAATGCAACGCGATCAGCTGCATGATGATGCCGCGGGCGACCCCGTCAGCAATGCCGCGCGGTCCGCACACACCGAACGCTCCGGACTCACGCAGGTCAGCGACCAGGGGGACGTCACTGACCTGCGCGAACTCGTCGCGCAGCTGCACCAGCTGCTGCAGATACTTCGGTTCGGCGTCGTTGTCGCGGGACAGCTCGACCTGGCACCTCGACAAAGCGTCGCCCAGACCGATTCTGGCCGTGAGGAATTCAGGATGTTCAGGCCGGTGTGTCCACAACAGCGGCCCGAGACGGTGAATGGCCTCGACGACCTCACCCAGAGCGGGTGTTTCGCCACGCCGAACGGCGCGTTCCACCTGCTGGGCGGCGGTCAGGTCGGCGGCAAGCTGGCGTTGGGCATCGGCGAACCGGCGGACGTCGGCCTCGTACTTCTTTTTCGACTGGAACTTGGTGTCGAAATACATGCCGAGCATCAGCAGCGGACTGAGGGCGATGAACACTACCGCCAGCAGACTGCGTGTAACCGCGAACATGCCCAGTCCGAGCACCAGCGGCAGGACCATCGACACGATCGGAAAATGCGCAGGCTCGGGCAGCTGCGGCGCCTTCGGCGCTACGAATGTGCGCTTCTCGAAACGAGCTACGACGCGCGGCGACCTGTTGAATTCTATTGCGACGCTGTCGGACTGAACCGCGCCGGGCCGGACGGTTTGCAGGATCGCCACCGAGGTGCCCGCGACTTTAACCACGTCGGACGAGCCGACGGTCGCTCGCTGGACGGGGCGTCCGCCGATCAGCACGCCTGTCGGTCCTGCCAGGTTCGAGATCTCGATGCTCTCCCCGACGCTGACCGCTGCGTGGACCTCGGCAACCCCGTGATCGTTCAGCTGGACGTCGCTGCGGGCTCCGCGACCGATCACGGAATTACCCCGCGGCAATGAGAATTCGCGTCCGACGTCGGGTCCGTCGAGGACACGGAGGACGGCGACCGAACGGCCCCGACGGGATCGGGGTACGCCGGCCGGTGCCGCGGTGATGCTCACCGTCGATCCTGACCTCATGCCGGATTCGATGAGGCTCCGGACCGGGTCCAGCACACGGCCTTTGGTGCCGTTGTCAAACGCCGACTGCTCGAGTTTGAGGGTCAGGGACCCCTGTACCCGTGCCGGCCGGTAATCAGGATCACCGGTGGCCAGCGCCGTCGCTAGGTCCGAGACGGAGGCGGTGGCATCCGCGGTGACGGCAACTTGTGCACGGCTGCCGTCGTCCCGGCGCAGGATGAACTTCAGTTGCACTATCCACGCCTCGACATGTTCACGGGCAGAGGTGCCGCCACCTTGTTCAGGCCGCGGTCCGGCGAGCGTCGGAAAACCGGTTCCTGTTTACGCCCAAGCGGGTTGCCGCCCTGCACGGTATCGATAACCGTGAGCTCGGTGAGTTTGTCGTGCCACCCGTCGCGGGGTACGTCACTGGCGACCACGGGCAGCGCGGCCAGACCCGCGGTGGCCGCGAAAACCCCGCTACGGGTAACGCACGCCGTTAGTCCCGGCGGCTTGTGGTCGGAGACCCGAGTCAGCCGCAGCCCCAACATCGATCGGCCGTACGTCATACCCGTGTAGCCCTGCCATATCTGCATCCAGGCCCAAACCGCTACAAAGGCGATCGGCACCACGATATACACGATCTCGGGGACGCCCAGGATGGCCGCGGCGATCGCCAACGGCAGTGCAGGACTGAGCATTACCGCCAGGTCCAGCAGATAGCTTGCGCACCGCACCCCGCGACCGGCGCCCACGATCCGGTCCGATTGGCCGGCCGGTGGTAGCGGCGCAATCGGCCGCGGTGCAGTCACCTGCGTCGCGGGCTGAATACTGCGATTCAGCACCGCCTGCCCGCATGAGCCGCAGAAGGGAGCGTTCATCCGTAGGGCGGAACCGCAGTGGTGACAGCGGTCACCGGCTGGATCGAGTGCTCCTTGCACCATGTTTGCTCCATCCGCCGCCGACCTACTGGACCCTACAAAATGGTTATCGCAATCTGCGTGGTTTGTTCGTACGACATCGCGCCATCGGGTCGCCGGTAGCTGGGTCGCCTTGTTCGCGTGAATCCCGGCGGATGATTGCGATGGTCGACCTCCGGTCCGGACGAACCGGCCGACCGCTAATTGCAGCTGCGTTCGCCGTACGGATGATTGACGCCGACGCTAGCTTGCCCCCACAATGCACGAGTCCGGCGGTGGCATGTGTCGACGTCAAGGCGCCCACTTCGAGCGCAGTGCCGGTCACGAAGGAGCGCGCATGACTTCCCATCCGGGACGCAGCCATGCCTGATCGCCGCTTACCCCCGAGCCGGTTCGCCGCCGGCCACACCGTCGGCGGCGTGCCAGCGCACCCGGTGAGCGGGCGCGGTGCCGCGCCGGCCCCACCGCGCCCCGCCTCACCACCGAGTCCGTTCGTTACCGCAACCGGTGAGCCGATCAACAGGTTGGCCGTCGTGTCGTTCGTCCTCGCGGTCTTCCTTGGCCCGTTGGCGGCCCCGGTCACCATTCCGACCGCGCTGGCGGCGCGACGGCGATGCAAGGGCTCCGGTGAACGCGGCGAGGGGCTTGCGATCGCGGCGGTCTTCATCGGGTCGGCATATCTCTGCCTGACCGGGGTGGTGCTGACCCTCCGCTTGCTCGTCGGTAGCTGAGCGAGGGTGCCATTTGATGCTCTGTCGACCGGACGTCCGACGCAGCGGCGGCCCGGTCGGTGTGATGATGCTCGCACGATGTTAACCAGAGCAAGGCCTGCAGCGTCTAATCGCAGTTCCGGTTTGGCGACCGGGGTTGCGCTATCTGCGATAAGGTCTGCCCGACCGGGGCTCGCTGCCGGGATCAACGATCCGGGGACAAAGCCCACGCGCCGAGGCGTGCCCGGACTTAGCCAGGGGAAGTAGATGCAGCTTGTCCTCGGGGTTGCCGTGACAGAATCCACTGCGCGCCTTGCACTTGTCGACGCGACCAATCCGGAGTCGGTCCTCGACCAGTTCGACGTCAGTGTCGCCGGCGGCTCCACCGGAGAACTTTTGCGCACCATCGTCGACACCAACAGGACGCTCAGCACCGACGGCTACCGGTTGACGGCGACGAACATCGTGTGGTCCGACGAGGCGCTGGCCGGCCGATTGCGCGGCGCCCTATCGGAATCCGGCGTCGGGAACGTATCGGTCGTCTCGGCCTCCGATGCAGCGAGGGCCTACGTCCGCAGCGCGGCCAACAGCACGGGTCAGCACACTTCCGCTCTCATACTGGTCGACGAGACCGCGGCCGCGCTGTCGGTCGTCGGACCCGATGCGACCACTACCAGCCTGGTCGACGCCGAAGAGATTGCGCCCGGCGGTCCCGACGCCGCCTGCACCGCGATGATCGAACGGTTGCGTGAGGAGCCCGGTGGAGCGCAACGGCTCTATGTGATCAGCACGGCGACCGACAGCGCTGCGCTGATCGACCGATTGGCCACCAGTTCGCCGATCCCCATGCATACCGCCTCCGGCACCGCGTATCTGCTGTCCCGCGGTGCCGCTCTGGCAGGCGGCGTGCCGAATGCCGCGGCACCCGATCAGTATTTCACCGCACCAAGCCCGGTGATGGGCGAGCACCTTGCCTATTCGATGGCCGAAGACAGCGGGTCTATGCCGCTCGGTGTCGCTGGCGAGTACGACGAGGGCGACGCGCCACTGCAGACGCCGATGTCGCCGTTGCGATACGTCCACCCGACCGGCGTGCACACCGACGACCCCGACGAATTCGATGCGCCGGCCGCTACCGGCCGGCCTCGCATCCTGCTACTGGGCAGCACTGTCGCCGCCGCCGTGATTGTGGGCTTCGCGGTACTGGCGGTAGGGGTGGCCATCAGTATTGCTCCGACCGCGAGCGAGCAGACGGTGCGCGACGCCGAGGCCGTACCTGGGAAGTACCTGCCGCCGATGCCAGGGCAAGCGCCCGAACCGGTCGAAGACCTGACCGAATATCTGCCCCCCGTCGTTCCGATTTCGGCGACCGCCCCGCAAACCGGGGCGCATACCGGGTACGCAGGGGGCGCCCCGACGGGCACCGGCGCCTATTCGCCGAGTTCGGGAAGTACCGGTGCCGGTCCTGTTGTGCCCAGCAGCGGTGGCGCCGGCGCCGTTCCAGCGGGTGTCCCAAATCCCATGCCCGTCAACCCGCTCAATGGGTTCAAGGTGAGCGACTGGCTGCCCAACCTTCCCGACCTTCCCGACAATCTGACCATCAACCTGCCTACGGGACTCAGCCGTTGCGGCGCCGACGACCCGCTCTGCTTTCTTGCTGCGACAAGCTGCTACCCGAACAGGTCCGGCACGCTGAAATGCCTTGAACAAAGAGGCTTCATCGTTCCCACCACCGACGAGGACGAGATCGAGAAACCGGCGGAGTGTTCTGGCGAGCCCCTCAACGCGAGTTGTGTTCTGACTCAGCCCCTGGATCAGACTGAGGACACAGCCAATCCGGATGGTCCGGATGGTTCCGACGATCCGGCGGTCTCGAGACCGGGAGGCTTTGACGAATCTGACACGAATTCGGATGAGTCGCGTGGGACTTCGGAAGGACGAACGCCTGCTGACCAGTCCGACGGCGGCACCCCCGCGAGCCCACCGGAACCGTCGAGCACGCCGACGACACGTGCATCGAAGCCCGAGCCGACGCCGTCGAGTGCTGTCCCAACTCCGAGGTCCGACGAGCCGACGCCAAGCTCACCGCGACAGGTCACCTCGAGCGCAGCACCGGCGCCGCCGAAGCCGCCATCTCCCGCCGTTCAGGCGCCTCCACCGCCGCCAGCCGTCGAGGAGGAGCCCGCACCCGCTCCGGCACCAGCGGTCGAGGAGGAGCCCGCACCTGCTCCGGCACCAGCACCCGTGGTCGATGCCCCCGCACCGATCGTCGAAGCGCCCGCTCCTGCGCCTGCCCCCGCACCGGTGGTCGAGGCACCCGCACCGCCGCCGGTCGTCGCGCCCCAACCGGTCTCACCACCTGACAGTTCGGGTTCGTCGTCAGGCGGATCGGACTCGGGTTCGTCGTCAGGCGGATCGGACTCGGGTTCGTCGACCAGCTCGGAGTACAGGCCGGTGACGACGCCGCCCAGCGTGCCCTGACCGCCGCGTGGTCAAAGGTCGTTGGCGCTGAGGATGCCATCCTCGATAGCGCGCGCCAGCAGGGCGGATTTTGTTGGTGCCGATCGACCGACCAGGGCGTACTTGGCCCGGGCCCGCTGCAGATGCGTTCGGACAGTGGTCGGGGCGATATAGAGCCGCTTCCCGACGAGTTCCTTGCTCTCGGTCTGAAACCACGCGACGAGCACCTCACGTTCGCGGTCGGAGAGTTTGACCCGGCCCAGCGTGCTGTCGTTGAGCAACGCCCGGCCCATCCGCGGCCCGACGTACGGCGATGCGCTGCGCGCCTCACAGATGGCATCGATCAGATGCCGCTTGCCTTCCGATTTCACCAAGTAGGTGACGGCTCCGATGTCGAGGCAGGTCAGAATCACCTCATCCGCACTGAGATTGGAGTAGACGATCACCGTCTCACCGTTCTCACACAGCCTTCGCACGCTGTCGAAATCAGGCTTCAGCCCGTCGAACTGTAAGGCGAGTATGACAACGCCCACTGCTGCGCGGGACACGTCAGCCAGGAAATCGTCTGGTCGCGAGTAGTTCGCGACGACCCGTATCTCCGTATCAGCATCGGCACACCAGGCCTCAATACCTGCGTGCACCACATCGTGATCATCGATGATCGCGATGGTGATGGACCGGGACTGCTCGTCCAGGTTCATCGCAGGGCCCCCTCCCCGAACCACACTATTGCCTCACGTTACAGCGCCACCCGGCAAATATTAACTGGATTGTAGAAGTCAGGTGAGCTACCCAGAGGTCAGTTACCAAATGCGCTAGCGGCTCCCACAAAAACCGATGACCGCCATATCTGGGGATGCACATGCGGTCTTTGCTTGAATCCTCTGATTGCGCACGTTCACCGTGCGTGAGTCATGGGAGGGCGAAGCGCACTGTGCGCCGACAATGCGCCGGTGTCGGTCGGAAGAACGACAGCAAGTCACGCGCAAACCTGATCTGATGGACCCAGCATCAAACCTGAGTGCGACGGTTCGCCGAGAGGCAAAAGACATGGGAATGGTCGGAGCTGACATCGGCCAGCTGCGCGCACTCGCGCGCACTTTGACCCAAGCGGCCGATCGCCTGGAGGGCATGACCGGAGAGGTCAATGCGCGGCTGTCGTCGACTCCGTGGCAGGGTCAGGATGCGTTGCGATTCCGCTCGCAATGGCAGGATCAGTCAGTGATCATGATGCGCGGTGTGGTGAACGCGTTACGCGCCGCTGCGTCGGAGGTCGACCGCAACGCCAATGAGCAGGAAGAGGCGAGCGCCGGGTCGGGCGATGGCGTGGGAGGTGTTGGCGGCGGTACGGTTTCGCCGCTCCCCGCCAGCGCGGTGTCCGGTTGGCAGCCGTTCCCTCATCTCTTCAATGACCCGCTGGCACCGTTCGTGAACATCAGGGATTTCCTCGGCGCAAATGCGTTGTGGCCGATCAGCAACGGCCTCGCTCTCGGGGAACTGGTCCCCGAGCTGGGTCCGGTGCTGCCGCTGCTCGATGCGATCGGCCTCGCCGGCGACACCAACCTCAGCCCAGAGGACAAGATCGTCGAAGCGACCCGTGCGTTGACCGACCTGGGCGGCGGCTTTCTCAAAGACGCTGTTCCGGGCCAGTTCGGCTACTTGACCGGCGTGGCGGTCTCCCAATGGGGCGACGTCGCCTATGAAGTGTCGAAGGCCGACTTCAGCGCGTCCACCCTGCAGATCACCGGCAACTACATCGCCTCAGATCCAGGTGGGGCGTTCAATGCCGCCAAAGACGCGGTGCTCGGATACATACCGAAATTGATATCGAACTTGTGGCCCTGACGGAGAGGTTTCAATGGAAGATACCGCGCTGCTCACCGATGACGAGATTGTCGCATTGTGCGCTGCCGACGGCAGGCCGTGGCCGCTGAGCCTGACGACCGTCGAACCGACCACGGAAGAACTGACCCGTGCCGGGGTGCGCGGAATGCGTTCGCTGCTGGTGCGCCGGTTGGCCGGCGGTAACGCCGAGACGCCGGGCGTGCGGCCCCATGAGCTGATCGCCCGGGACGTCGCAGCTTTCCTCGACGCATCCGAACGGGTGGGCGCCTACATTGCGCCGAGTTCTGATCATTCCGTGTTGGCTGGCGCCGCAGTGACCGCCGGACGTAGCAATGACGGTTGGGTTCTGGATACCTCGACCGCGGCGGGCGTTCACACGCTGAGAATGGTGACGGACCAAGAGGCGGCAGACGCCGTCCTGGTGCTGGCCGAATCTGCTTACCACGGAAATCTTTTCGACGACAGTGATGTCGACGGCGCGTGGGTGTGTGTCATCCGGTTCGGCCCCGCCGCCGAGAACACCATCGCGCTGCGGAAGGGATTCGTCGCGGGATCCGTCGACGGTGGCCCCGTGGACACCTGGGAGCCCGAGCGGGTGCGGCGACTCTTCGCCCGGGCGTGAATATCCAAACTGGACATCATCGGAAAGGTCAGGATCCCCCGTTGACGAACGCGAACGAGAATCCCCATCAGGAGTACCTACGGCAGACCAGTGAGCATTACGGTTTGACACCGCCGCCGCGCATCAGCCGCAAAGGGCCGAGCGGACCTGCCGCATCCGAGCCGACGGTCGAGCGGCCCTGGGCCGAATCCGTTCAGCCCGAACCGCCGTGGGGCCATTCGGCAAACTGGTCGAGCACGAGGGCCAACGACGCGGGTTCCGTGACACCACAGCCGGGCGGAAGGGTGATTCCGCCGCCCCCACCACAGTGGGGGCGCACACCGCCACCGCAGCAAGCTGCCTATCCCCTTTCACCGCCACCGCCAACGCATGTGCGGTACCCGACCTCGGGCACGGTACCGCCCGGATCCCACCCGGGCCCGGGTCAGGGTTTGAATCTGCAACCTGCGCATGCGATGTGGGTTCTTGCAGGGCTCTCAGCGTTGTGCACGTTCCTTTCTGGCTTCGGGTGGATTCTGGTTGCTGGAGCCTGCGCCTATGCCGCCTGGTTCTTCACCCAACGGCACACGCGGTGGCCAGCAGACATCGAGGACCTGCTCGTCCGGGCACGGTTGACCCAGGCGACGCCAAGACCAGTCGGCGCGCCTCCCGTTGCCTATATTCCGTTCCGGCCGATGACATTTCCCGAGCTGTTCGGCGGCGCATTCAAGTTGGTGACCAAGAACTGGCCCACCCTGGTGGGAATCCCACTGGTTGTCCTACTCGCGGCCGGAGTTGCGTTCAGCGTGGTCGGTTTGGTGGTGCTCCAGATAATGATGTCGACTGGTGAAACGCTCTTCAACACAATGGGATTCGGATCCCTGTTCGTCCTGTACGGAATCTTCATATTGGTGATGTTCGCCGTCGCACTGCCGCTCGACGCCATGCTCATCGCCTTGAGCGTCCTGGCAACCGACAAAGCGGTGCGGGGTGAACGCATCCGACTGACTCCGGTGTTCAGCCTCGCCCGGCAACGGATATTCCCTGTTCTCCGGCTGACCCTCGCGTTCTACGGAATCTTCCTTCTCGTCGATCTGCTGCTCTACGGAATCGTCTTCGCCGCGATCATGTCGGCGTCCTTCGCCCTGGGCATCGTCCTCTATTGCGTGTTGTTAGCGGCGAACTTCGCTGTGGGCATCATGTTCAGCCTCGCTCCGATAGTGGTGGTCACCGAACGGCGGGGCGTTGCGGATTCGTTCAGGCGGTCCATGGAACTCGTCAAGAGCAGCTGGGGACGGGTTCTCGCGATTCACCTGTTGTGGGCGCTATGCGTCGTGCCGCTGCTCATGCTTCCGTCGTTTGTCCTTCCCTTCCTCCTTGGACCGGTCGGCATCGTGCTCTTCTTCGTCGTGGCGTTCGCGTTACTGATTGCATACGTGCGCACGCTGCAACTGTTGGTGTACACCGACCTTCGGATACGCCAAGAACACTTCGAGCACGAACTGATCGCCGACTGGGCAAGAAACACCGGGGTCCGCTAACGGAGCACAACCGTAACCGAATGGGTCGGGTGCGAACCCGCCGCCGCGTCGATCGCTTGGAGCAGGATGAAGCACAGCCGTCGAAGCGCGTATCCCGCCAAGAAATGGCGGTGGGCGCTCATTGCGGTCAGTTGCGCAGTGTTGTCGGCGGGGTGCGATACGCGACCGCTGCTGACCTTCCCGTCGGAATCATCCCCACCGCCACCCACTTCGGTGCCGACGGTGTTGATCCTCGACGGGTCGGGATCGATGACCCAAGCCGATGCACCCGGACCACGCATCGATGCCGCCAAGAACGCCGCCCACGGACTCATAGGCGCAATGCCCGAGAGCTCGACGATCGGTCTGCAAACCTACGGCACCACAACGGACTCGGCCCCCGAGGACAAACCCGCCGGCTGTCGCGATGTCACCACCCTCATCCCGCTCGGACCGCTCGACCGCGACAAGATTAACGCCGCGATCGATCCCATCACACCCTCGGGCTACACCCCGATCAGCCTGGCCCTGACCGCCGCTGCCCACCAATTGCCCGCCGATGAGACCCCCCAAGCGATCGTGCTGGTCTCCGACGGTGAGGAAACGTGCGACACGCCACCGTGTGACACCGCCGCCCATCTCAAACAGACCCACCCCGGGTTGACCATCTCCACCGTCGGTTTCAAAGTCGAGGGCCCCGCCGCCGACCAACTTCGCTGCATCGCCGAAGCCACCGGCGGCATCTTCATCCAAGCCGCCAACGCCGACCAACTCGCCGCCCGCCTACTGGCCACCCAGGACATCGACCAAGCCAACACATCGTTGTCCGCCACCGGCTTCGGCGACATCGCCCTCGGCACCACCGTCGACGACATCCGAGCCAAACACGCCGACTTTCCCGATGTCGCCGACACCGGGTCGGTCACGGTCACTTGGATCGACTGCGACTTTGGATTCAACGACGGCACATTGGAATCCATCAGCCCCCACAACCACGGCCATACCATCGACGGTGTCACTGTCGGTGACCCCGTCACCGAAGCCGGCAACTTCTACGGAGAACCCCTGAGCGCAACGCCCAACAGCGACGGCACGACTACTGTCATCTTCGACGCTGACCCCAACTCGGACCACGCATACAAGATGACCGTCGACGGCTACACCCGGATCGGCGACAAGCTATCCGGCACCATCAGAACCATCGCCCTCTGCCGATGCAAACCACGCGCGAGCGCTAATCCGACCAGGCCATCCGGTGTCAATGACGACACCATCCGGAGCATGACCCTCCCGGCTGGGACATGCGGAAATGGTTCCTATGGTTGGGAGAACACCGTTCCGATCACCCTCACGGAGGGTCGGGGCGAAGCACGAACCTCGTCCGGTGAATTCGCGGGCGCATCGATCAAGGATGCCACGTTGCTCGGATGGCTCGACGCCGATGGGGACGGAACTGAAGATGCGGTTGTTAGTTTCGTCTGCTTCGGCTCCACGTTTGACATGTGCTGCGCCGGACGTTCATCGATGATGAAATTTCTGCGCGTGTTCGACTTTTCAGCCCCGACGCCCCAGCCCGTTGGCGAAACGATCATGCCGGGCAATTCACCGGTACGCGGTGAAACCTATGGAGAAGCCCGCTTTATTGATCAGGTGCGCGTTGATGCCTCGGCAATTCTCACCGAGGAAAAATTGATATATCCAGATTCCGTAGAACCAACCGCCGACCTCGGCCACTCGCCGTACGCGACGATCGAAGTCACGCATCGGTTCACCAACGGTCAGTGGACTTCAAGTGATCGGGTCATCCGCTAGAGAGTTGCTCTTCGACAGGACGATGCCCTTCGTCGCCGGCAACACGTGCGCGGTGAGCGTACTCGCGTACTCCTCAACCGCCGATCGCCTGGAGCAGCGCAGGCTTCAACCTCTCCCAGACCGCCCTCGGATCAGATCCTTTCAGCACCTCAATAGTAAGGACCGGTATTCTGCGGTCACGCCCAATGTAGGACCCAACGAGCCTGGTGTCGAAGCGAACGCGGATGACGCCTGAACTGGAAAACCACTAGATGCCGAAAAGCGTTCCGCTAGTCCACGAGCGGGGCCGTCGAAGTTTATGAACTGATCCCCGGCCCATGCGTGTGAAACTATCACCAGGTCTGGGCGACTTCGGTCGATGACGTCAACCAGCGTCTTGGATTCCGGCTGGCTCAACGGAGTCTCGCCGTACTCTGGGTTTCCGGTGTCGAAGTTGCTCGCGGGAAAGTTGCGGTTGACGTCAACGCCGTTGGCGTTACCACGACTGCTCGCAGCTCGACCGTCGGGATTGGCGTCTTCCAGAATCGTCAACGTCACATCATCACCGAGGTCCGCAGCCTCGAATGCACCGGGCAACTGCTTTGTCGTGTAGACGCCCTCGGTTTCGTCGCCGTGAATCCTACCGATAAAAAACACGGTGCGGGGGCCGTGACCGAAAGATCGGGCCCGAATCGGCCGACCCTGCACCGAGACGCCCACCACCTCCCAGTCCTGCGCACCAATCACCGCGAGCTTCACGGCCTCCGACGCGGTTGAAACCGGCGACGCGGTAGACGACGCTTGCGGTGGGTCAACTGGTTTTGCGTCCGGTGTGTCTGATCCTGAATCACAGCCGGTGTTCAATGAAGCAATCGTGGCAACGATCGCTGTGCCCACGCGTATCGCCTTCAGCACTGCTGAATTCCGGGCGGCGAAGTCGTCGTATAAACCGACGGGATGTAAGCCCCGTTGTCCAGTCGGTACCAGATATTACTGTTCCCGACTCCGGTGTTGGACCGCATGTCACCGGTCGTCTGACAGACAACCGTCACCGAGTATCCGTCCTGCAGGTCGGTAGGGACCAGTCGATCTGCCGCCGTATAGGGGGCGTTGCGTTGTTTAGCCCGCAGCTTCCCCCCTCGTCACAGGTGCCGGCAATCGTCATCTTCCATAGCTGCCGGGGAGCGGGAAGCCCTGACGGGAACTCAACGATGGGCGTAGTGCGCCAATCCCCCTTCGGAATCGGCGGGTGCCTCGATGTGGTGGTGACGCCGTGGCTTGGCGTCGCAGTTTGGTTGTCGCCTGGAAGAACATTGCTCAGCACGGCGGTCACACCTACGACCACGAGCAACACCAGTAGCCCCCACAACAGCAACCGGTTGCTGCTGCCGCCGCTGGACACAGAGGCCGGGGCCGAAGCGGCCGTCGCCATGGGCGGGGAAAGCTGCTGTCCGAGCGCCGGCATGATTGTCTGTTCGAGCCGAGCGCTACGCCCCGCAGTCTTGCGGGCGTTGCGGGCCGCCTCGATATCGCACCACGGGCAGATATCGGTCCCCGCCGGGATCTGATGACGAGGTTGACGAGCGCAGCTAATGATCTGAATGCGCGACAGCGCCTGCCGCCATTCGTCAGCAGTGGGTCGCGCGCCTGGATCGCGGGCACCCAGGGTGAACGCACGGGTGAAAAGCTCCTGAATCTCATTGGGCAGGAAATTGGCCGGTGGCGCCAACGGATGAGTAAGTAACAGTGACCCCGGACCGCCCGCCCAGTTTCCCTGGTGGGCGAGTGTCAGCGCATCCGGCTGGTCCCCCGCACCGGTCCAGATTCCTCTCAGGAACGGATGGTTGCCCGCCATGATCAGCAGATGGATGTGTAACCCAAGCGCGAACAGGTCAGACGTCTTGTCACGGGCGGTGTGCCGCAGGTCGACCTTGGCCAGCTCCGGCGCCGTGAATTCCGGCCGACCCAATGGCGATAGATACTGACGTCCATCGGGCCCCGTGAACTGCATCGAATCGCAATCAACGAGGGTGACGCGGACGGTGTTAGACACCAATATGTTTCGCTCTTGGAAATCGCCGATCACAGCATCGACATGATGCACCACATCGACGGCCAGACACAGGTTCGCGGCGGCGGTGACCAGGTGCGCCCACGTCGCCTCCGCTGGCCACTGCGGCGCAGTCGGCAATGGGTTGGCCCGGTTGGATGGGTTGCTCAACGAGTGGATCTCCACCGCCTGTGCTGTGTTGATGCGCGGCATCACGAACCCGACGGGTGCGCCGCCGCTGTGCAGCACCTTCTGCGGCCATGCCAGCACCACGAACCCGTCGGTCTGCACGGCACCTTCGGGCACCGTACCGGCCATCGCGGTAACTTTTGCGAGCTTTTCGTGAAGGCCGACCAGGTCGCGGTGGAAAACCTTGGCCGCGATGTCTGCCCGGTCTGCGAGGCGATAGATCGTCCCCTCGCCGGCCTTCGCCAGCACTGACCCCAGTCGCACCTTTGAACCGTCGGCGAGAGACAAACAGGTCTGCGGGGCGCTCACCCGATGGCCTTCCGACTCGATGGGCGCTTACTTATGGTGGGTGTGCATTTTGCCATCTGATGTGCAGGGAAGTCGTCGAATCAGGTCGTCCGATCGACGGACACCGTCGTCTTGTGCGCCCCGTCGGCCGGCGCCGATTCCGGCGCCGAGGACAGGGGCCGAGACAGGCCTCCGACGGTCGACGCGTCTCAGTCTCTCGATCCGTAGCGGCGGTTTAATTGTGGCGCGATCGGGGCCCAAATGTCTCGACACGGGGCATCGAAACCGGACCGCAATCCGGCTGCGTGTCTGATCACTGCGACGACGTCACACCTGCAGCGCGGTGAACGGCTCAAACGGCAAGTTGCGCACGACGAACCACGCCATGGTCAGCACCACCGCCACCGGCGCCGACCACCGCAGGTGCTGCCAACTGCGCACCCGCGCGCCTGCGATACACCCGTAAATCCAGGTCCCGTACGCCCACAGCAGGAACACCAGCGCGAGCACGCCGAGTGCGTTGAACCGGACCGCCGCGGCGACGTCGAGATGAAGCAGCGAGTAGATCATCCGCAGGCTCCCGCACCCGGGGCAGTCGATGCCGAGCAGCGCCTTGGTCGGGCAGACGGGCAGTATCCCCCCGGGAACCGTCGGATCCGCCAACCAGATCGCCGCGCACCCGCCCGCCGCGACGGTGGCGACCGCCAACGGCGCGGCGAGCGAGCGCACGCGCGTCACATGTATGCCAGCCCGCCGCCCGCCAGGCCGATGATGAGGTAGATGACGATGACGATCGCGCCGGCGATCGCGCCCCAGATCGCCCACTTCTTGGCATCGTCGGACGCCTTCTGCGCCTGCGCGTACTGGCCCTGCGCCCACAAGCCGTTCACTTTGGCGGCGTTGATGATCGACACGATTCCAAATGGCAAGCAGCACAACACCGTAACGAGGATGCCCCACACGAGATTGCTGTCGGGCTGCTGTGCCGGGTAGCCACTGGGCGGTGGACCATAACCCTGCGGCGGCGGTGGCGGAGGCTGAGGCGGATAGGTCATGGGGTCCCTTTTCTCGAGTAGCACCCTGTCGAACCGACAAGCTCGCTCAATATAAGGCAATTGTTTGCTGAGTGCGTCAATTTCAAAGCTGCAGTAAGTTCATCGACGCGCAGGTATGTCTGCGCGCGATGACGGGAACGGGTGGTTTGTGCCTGAAACCGAAAGACTAGGTCTGCCCGCTGGGATCCGCGCCGCATTGTTCGACCTCGACGGCGTGTTGACAGACACCGCGAGCGTGCACAAGAAAGCATGGAAGGCGATGTTCGACGACTTCCTCCGCCGACGAGCGGAGCTCACCGGCGAGGCGTTCACACCGTTCGACGTGCAAAGTGACTACCTCACCTATGTCGACGGCAAGAAGCGCGAAGACGGGGTGCGGTCGTTTCTGTCCAGCCGGGGCATCGAGTTGCCCGAAGGCGATCCCGACGATCGGCCACCGCAAGAGACGGTTCACGGGCTGGGTAATGCGAAGAACGACTTGTTCCAACAGATCCTGCGCACCGACGGCGTCGAGGTGTTCGAGGGCTCACGCCGCTATCTGGAGGCGGCCTCGGCAGCGGGCCTGGGCATCGCGGTGGTGTCGTCCAGCGCCAACACCCGCGAGGTGCTCGACATGACTGGGCTGGCCGAATTCGTCCAACACCGCGTGGACGGTGTCGTGCTGCGCGAAGAGAACATCGCAGGAAAACCCGCGCCCGATTCGTTCCTGCGCGCAGCCGAGCTTCTCGGCGTGACACCCGAACAGGGTGCTGTGTACGAAGACGCGATCTCCGGGGTGGCGGCAGGACGGGCCGGAGGATTCGGCCTGGTTATCGGCGTCGATCGGGTAGGCCACGCAGAAGCGTTGCGGCACAACGGGGCCGACATCGTGGTCACCGACCTGGCGGACCTGCTCACGTGAGCCTGCACGACGACGTCTACCCCGTCGAACCGTGGCAGATCCGCGAGCAATCGCTCGACCTCGACATGCTCGCACAGTCGGAGTCGTTGTTCGCGCTGTCCAACGGCCACATCGGCATGCGTGGAAATCTCGACGAAGGCGAACCACACGCTTTGCCCGGCACCTATCTCAATTCGTTCTACGAGGTTCGCCCCCTTCCGTACGCCGAGGCAGGATACGGCTGGCCTGAGGACGGGCAGACGGTCGTCAACGTCACCAACGGCAAGTTGATGCGCCTGTTGGTCGACGACGAACCGTTCGACGTGCGTTACGGCGAACTGCTCGACCACGAACGAGTTCTCGATTTTCGGACGGGCACGCTCAGACGCACCGCCTGCTGGTGTTCACCGGCAGGTAAGCGGATCAGAATCACTTCCACGCGGATCGTTTCACTGACCCAACGCAGCGTCGCGGCCATCGAGTACATCGTCGAGGCGCAGGACGAATTCGTCCGTGTCACGGCGCAATCGGAACTGGTGGCCAACGAGGAGTTGCCGCCGTCGACGAAGGACCCGCGGGTATCGGCCGTCCTGGAAAGACCGTTGGAGCCGGTGCAGCACGAGCACTCCGAACACGGCGCGATCCTGCTGCACCGCACCCGTGGAAGCAATCTGATGATGGCCGCGGCCATGGACCACGACATCGAGGTTCCCGGTCGTGTCGAGGTGGACACCGGCGCCGGCAAGGACTGGGCCAACACGACGGTCATCTGCGGGCTGCGCCCCGGCCAGCGTCTCCGCATCGTCAAGTACCTCGCCTACGGCTGGTCCAGCCTGCGGTCGCGCCCGGCACTGCGCGACCAGGCGGCGGCGGCGCTCAGCAGCGCGCGCTACACCGGCTGGCAGGGGTTGCTTGATGCCCAGTGGGCCTACCTCGACGATTTCTGGGACGGTGCGGACGTCGAGGTGGAGGGCGACCCCGACTGCCAGCAAGCGGTACGGTTCGCCCTCTTCCACGTCCTGCAGGCCAGCGCGCGCGCCGAGCGCCGCGCGATCCCCGGCAAGGGTCTCACCGGAACGGGTTATGACGGCCACGCCTTCTGGGACACCGAGGGTTTCGTCCTGCCGCTGCTGACCTACACCCAGCCCTCGGCGGCTGCCGACGCATTGCGTTGGCGCGCTTCGATTCTCCCGCTGGCCAAGGAGCGGGCGACGCTGCTGGACCTCGACGGCGCCGCATACCCGTGGCGCACCATCCGCGGCGAGGAGTGCTCGGCTTACTGGCCGGCGGGCACCGCGGCCTTCCACGTCAACGCCGACATCGCAATGGCGTTCGAGCGCTACCGCATTGTCACAGGGGACCATTCGCTCGAAGAGGAATGTGGTCTGACGGTGCTCATCGAGACCGCGCGGCTGTGGGCGTCACTCGGTCACCACGACCGTCACGGGGTGTGGCACGTCGACGGGGTGACCGGACCCGACGAGTACACGGCCATCGTGCGCGACAACGTGTTCACCAACCTGATGGCGGCGGCCAACCTTCGGGCGGCCGCAGAGGCGTGTGCGCGCAATGTCGACGCCGCCCAGACAGCTGGGGTCACCACCGAAGAGATGGCGGTGTGGCGCCACGCCGCCGACACGGTCCACATCCCGTTCGACGAGGAGCTGGGCGTGCATCAGCAGTGTGACGGTTTCACGACGTTGCGCGAGTGGGACTTTCACGCCAACACGATCTATCCACTGCTGATGAACGAGCCGTATGTTCGGCTCTACCCGGCGCAGGTGATCAAACAAGCGGACCTGGTGTTGGCGATGCACTGGCAGGGCCATGCGTTCACCGCCGAACAAAAGGCCCGCAACGTCGACTATTACGAACGACGCACCACACGGGATTCGTCGCTGTCGGCGTGTACACAGGCGGTGATGTGCGCCGACGTCGGTCATCTCGAACTCGCCCATGACTACGCCTACGAGGCGGCGATGATCGATCTGCGCGATCTCCACCACAACACCCGCGATGGCCTGCACATGGCGTCGCTCGGCGGTGCATGGGCCGCGATGGTGGCGGGATTCGGCGGGCTCCGTGACGATGAAGGGGTACTCGAGCTCAACCCCCGACTGCCCGACGGGATCTCTCGCCTTCGATTTCGGTTGAGGTGGAGGAACTTTCGCCTCACTGTCGATGCCGATCACGACGAGGTCGCCTATACGCTGCGTGACGGCCCGGAGGGCGAACTGCTGATCCGCCACGGCGGCGAAGACCTGCACCTGGATTCCCGGGAGCCCACAACCGTTCCGGTTCGCCATTGCCGGCCGCTACTGCCGACGCCTCAACAACCGCCGGGGCGCGAGCCGGTGCGCCGGCGCCCGACCTAGGTCCTGCTACCCGATCTGCTTGTGACCGGGCAGACCGCCGGTCGCCTCGAACACCACGCGCTTGCCGATCTCGACGGCGTGGTCGGCGAACCGCTCGTAGTAGCGCCCCAGCAGCGCCACATCGACGGCCGAGCACACCCCGTCCTGCCACTTGTGGTCGATCAACAGCGTGAACAGGTGCCGGTGCTCGGCGTCGACGGCGTCGTCCTCATCGCGCAGCCGTGCTGCCTTGTCGGGATCGCGCGACAGCAGCACCTCCTGTGCCGTCTTCGCCAGTTGCACCGCGCGCGCACCCATCTCGGCGAAGCTCGCCCGCACGTCGGCAGGCAGCGCGCAATCCGGGTGCCGCAGCCGCGAGATGCCGGCCACGTGGGCCGCCAGCGCGCCCATCCGGTCGATGTCCGCGGCGATGTGGATGGAGCCGACGACCCTGCGCAGGTCACTGGCGACCGGTTGTTGCAGCGCGAGGATCCGCAGCGCCGCCTCCTCGGCCCGTCGGTTGAGCTCGATGATGTGCTCGTGGTCGGCGATGACCTGCTCGGCGAGCGAGAGATCCGCGTCCAGCAGGGCTTCCGTCGCCCGCTCGAGCGCACTGACCGCCAACCCGCACATCTCGCCGAGCTGGGCGCTCAGTGCGGTCAGTTGCTCGTGATAAGCGGTCCGCATCGGCGACTCCCCTCACTCGCAAGATGTGCCGTCGCGATAGCGGGAGTTAGTTACCCGAATCGGCCGATTCTCAACCAGCCGAGGTGACGGGTGGGATCGGCAACCAGCGCAGCGCAGCGGGTGCGTGGGCCGGGACGACCGGGGTCTGCGGAGCGACGGGCGCCAAGCGGCGGTACGGCTGCCCCTGTTCCGGCCGCAGGTCGGACTCACCCTTGTTCGGCCACAGCGAGGCCGCGCGCTCAGCCTGGGCGGTGATCGAAAGTGACGGATTGACACCGAGATTCGCCGAGATCGACGCACCATCGTGCACCGAGAGCGTCGGATAGCCGTACACCCGGTGATACGGATCGATGACGCCGTGCTGCGCGTCGTCACCGATGGCGGCGCCGCCGAGGAAGTGCGCGGTGAGGGGGATGTTGAACAACTCGCCCCAGGTGCCGCCCGCGACGCCGTCGATCTTTTCGGCGATACGGCGGGTGACCCGATTCCCGACGGGAATCCACGTCGGGTTGGGCGCCCCGTGGCCCTGTTTGCTCAGGTAGCGCCTGATACCGAGCCTGTTGCGCTTGGTGAACGTGGTGATCGAATTGTCGAGGTGCTGCATGACCAGTGCGATCAACGTGCGTTCGCTCCACCGCCGGACGTTGAGCAGGCGGATCGTGCCGCGAGGATCCTTGCGCGCGTTGAGGAACAGCTGTTTCCACCGCGGCGTGTCGGTGCCTTCGGGGCCGTCGCCGTCGGTCATCAGCGTCTGCAGCAGGCCCATGGCGTTGGAGCCCTTGCCGTAGCGCACCGGCTCGATGTGGGTGTCGGAGGTGGGGTGGAACGACGAGGTGATCGCCACGCCGTGCGTCAGGTCGAGGTCGTCGGTCACCTCGAATCGTCCGGCGCCGACGATGGATTCGGAGTTGGTGCGGGTCAGCACACCGAGCTTGTCGGACAGGTTCGGCAACATGCCCTTGTCGCGCATCTTGAACAGCAACCGCTGCGTGCCCCAGGTGCCGGCCGCCAGCACGACGTGTGACGCGGTGAAGGTGCGCTTCTGCTTGCGAACCCAGCGACCGGTCCGGACGGTGTGCACATTCCAGAGCCCGTCCGGGCGCTGCTCGAAGCCGGTGACGGTGGTCATCGGGTGGATCGTCGTGCCGAACTTCTCGGCCAGGTACAGATAATTCTTGACCAGCGTGTTCTTGGCGTTATGGCGGCAGCCGGTCATACATTCGCCGACCTCGATGCACCCCTTGCGCGCCGGTCCGGCGCCGCCGAAGTACGGGTCGGGCACGGTCTCGCCGGGCGCTTTGGTGCCGTCCGGGCCGAAGAAGACGCCCACGGGCGTCGGCACGAACGAGTCGCCCACACCCATCTCCTCGGCGACCTGCTTGACCACGCGGTCGGCATCGGTGAACGTGGGGTTGGTGACGACGCCGAGCATGCGCTGAGCCTGGTCGTAGTGCGGCATGAGCTCCGCGCGCCAGTCGGTGATGTCCTTCCACTGCGGGTCGTTGAAGAACGGGTCCGGCGGTACGTAGAGCGTGTTGGCGTAGTTCAACGAGCCGCCTCCGACACCCGCGCCTGCCAGGATCATCACGTTGCGCAGCAGGTGAATCCGCTGGATGCCGTACATGCCCAACTGCGGCGCCCACAGGAACTTGCGCAGGTTCCACGAGCTCCTGGCGAAGTCCTCGTCTTCGAAGCGCCTGCCGGCCTCGAGCACACCGACGCGGTAGCCCTTCTCGGTGAGCCGCAGCGCCGTGACGCTGCCGCCGAACCCCGAACCGATCACCAGGACGTCGTAGTCAGGTTCCATACACCCAGTATGACGTTACCGCGGGGTAACTTTCCACGTCGGTCAGACCGCGACCGCGGTGCCGCAGATGCCGCACACCTCGAATTGGCGACGGTTCCAACGCGCCACCGGAATGAAGAACAGCGAGAACTGCTTGAACTCGCGAATCCGCGACCACTGGGTGGTGTTGTGGCAGCGCGGGCAGGTCCGAACCTCCCCGGCACCGAGATGCTTCTGTTTGGTGCCGTAGCTGAAGAGGAAGAAGAACACCTCGTCCAGGGTAGGCGCGAAGACTCAGCTCCCGACGGTCAGGCCGACCTTCTGGAATTCCTTGAGGTCGCAGTAACCGGCCTTGGCCATCGAGCGCCGCAGCCCGCCGACCAGGTTCAACGAGCCGAACGGATCGTCGGAGGGACCAGTAAGGACCTGTTGCAACGATGGGCGCTCGCCCATCGCGACTTGCAGGAACGCACCCCGTGGCAGCGACGGATGCGCGGCGGCGGCCGGCCAGTACCAGCCTGCGCCCAGCGCTTCGGCCGAGGTCGCCAGCGGAGTTCCGAGCACCACCGCGTCCGCACCGCACGCGATGGCTTTCGCTAGATCGCCGGAGGTGTGCATGTCGCCGTCGGCCAGGACGTGGACGTAGCGTCCGCCGGTCTCGTCGAGGTACTCGCGGCGCGCGGCGGCGGCGTCGGCGATGGCGGTGGCCATCGGGACGCTGATCCCGAGCACCTCGTCACTGGTGGTCACGCCGCTGGTCGAGCCATAGCCGACGATGACGCCGGCCGCGCCGGTGCGCATCAGATGCAGCGCGGTGCGGTGGTCGAGGACGCCGCCCGCGACGACGGGCACGTCGAGTTCGGAGATGAAGGTCTTGAGGTTCAGCGGTTCCCCGTTGGAGGCCACCCGCTCGGCGGAGATGATCGTGCCCTGGATGACCAACAGGTCGATTCCCGCGGCGAGCAGTGTCGGCGTGAGTGCGCGGGCGTTCTGCGGGCTGACGCGCACCGCGGTCGTCACGCCGGCCTCGCGGATGCGCGCTACGGATGCGCCGAGCAGATCCGGGTCCAGCGGGGCCGCGTGGAACTGCTGCAGCAGTCTGATCGCGGCCGAGGGCTCCGGTTCCTTCTCCGCCGCCTCGATCACCTGCGCGATCTTGGCTTCGACGTCGGCGTGCCGGCCGATGAGCCCCTCGCCGTTGAGCACGCCGAGTCCGCCGAGCCGACCGATCTCGATGGCGAACTCCGGAGACACCAGCGCATCGGTGGGGTGGGCCACCACCGGGATCTCGAACCGGTAGGCGTCCAGTTGCCAGGCCGTCGACACATCCTGCGACGACCGGGTGCGCCGCGACGGCACGATGTTGACGTCGTCGAGTTCGTAGGTGCGGCGGGCCGTTCTGCCCATGCCGAGCTCAACCATGTCTCGCATGGCCAGTTTCTCCTGTCAGTACGTTCTGTTCCTCGCGCAAGCGCTCGTCAGCGGTTGTAGTAGTTCGGCGCCTCGACCGTCATCGTGATGTCATGCGGGTGGCTCTCCTTGAGCCCCGCCGCGGTGATCTGCACGAACTGGGCCTGCTGCAACTGCTCGATCGTCGCCGACCCGGTGTACCCCATGGCCGCGCGCAGCCCGCCGGTCAGTTGGTGGATCACCGTCGCCAGCGGACCGCGGAACGGTACCCGGCCCTCGATCCCCTCGGGCACCAGCTTGTCCTCGCTGAGCACGTCGTCCTGGAAGTAGCGGTCCTTGGAGTAGGAGCCGCGCAACGCCCCGGCAGCGCCGCGGCCCTGCATGGCGCCGAGCGAACCCATGCCGCGATAGCTCTTGAACTGCTTGCCGTTGACGAAGATCAGCTCGCCGGGCGACTCGGCGGTGCCCGCGAGCAACGAGCCCAGCATCGCGGTCGACGCGCCCGCCGCCAGGGCCTTGGCGATGTCGCCCGAGTACTGCAGTCCGCCGTCGGCGATGACCGGCACACCATACGGACGACAGGCCGCTACGGCTTCCAAGATCGCGGTGATCTGCGGTGCTCCGACTCCCGCGACCACACGGGTGGTGCAGATCGAACCGGGTCCGACCCCGACCTTTACGGCGTCGGCGCCGGCTTGCACCAGCGCGGCTGCGGCCGCCCGCGTCGCGACGTTGCCGCCGATCACCTCGACCCGGTCGCCCACGGCGGCCTTGATCCGGCTCACCATGTCCAGCACCCCGCGGTTGTGCGCGTGCGCGGTGTCCACCACCAGCACGTCGACGCCCGCGTCCACCAACGTCATCGCCCGCGTCCAGGCGTCGTCACCGACGCCGACGGCCGCACCGACGAGCAGCCTGCCGTCCTTGTCCTTGGTCGACAACGGGAACTGCTCGGTCTTGACGAAATCCTTGACGGTGATCAGGCCGGTCAGCTTGCCGTGCCCGTCGACGATGGGAAGCTTCTCGATCTTGTTGCGGCGCAACAGTCCTAGCGCCGCCTCGGCGGACACGCCCTCCCGGGCGGTGATCAGCGGGGCCTTGGTCATGACCTCGGAGACCGGCTTGGACTGATCCACCTCGAAACGCATGTCGCGGTTGGTGATGATGCCGACGAGCTCACCGGTGTCGTCGACGACGGGCAACCCGGAGATCCGGAACCGCGCGCACATCGCGTCGACCTCGGCGAGCGTGTTGTCCGGCGAGCAGGTGACCGGGTCGGTGACCATCCCGGCCTCGGAACGTTTGACCGTCTCGACCTGACCGGCCTGCTCGGCCACCGGGAGGTTGCGGTGCAGCACGCCCATCCCGCCGGCGCGGGCCATCGCGATCGCCATGCGCGACTCGGTGACGGTGTCCATCGCCGAACTCACCAGCGGCACCTTGAGCCGGATCTTTCTGGTCAGCTGGCTCGAGGTGTCGGCGGTCGCGGGCACCACATCGGAGGCGGCGGGCAGCAGCAGCACGTCGTCGAAGGTCAAGCCGAGCATGGCGACTTTCGTCGGGTCATCCCCACCGGTGGACACCGGCACCGCGATGGGGATGCTGCTTTCGGCGATCGACATGGTGGGGGCCTCCAGATACAAACGCAGCCGAACACTGTCGTCGAGCTAAGAAACCATCCTATCGGCTGGAGGCCGGCATCCCGGTCTCACGTGCCATGACGCACGTAACTATTGATAGGTCGACGACGTGGGCGTGACGGCTAGCGTTATCCCCGCCCCGCTGCGTAGTGTGGACTCGTGCGTGACCACCTGCCTCCGGGTTTGCCACCGGACCCGTTCGCCGATGACCCGTGCGACCCTTCGGCTGCCCTCGACGCGCTCGAGCCGGGCCAGCCGCTGGACCCGCAGGAGCGGACGGCGGTCGAGGCCGATCTCGCCGATCTGGCGGTGTACGAGGCACTTCTGGCGCACAGGGGCATCCGCGGACTTGTGGTGTGCTGCGACGAATGCCAGCAGGACCACTATCACGACTGGGACATGCTGCGCGCCAACCTGCTGCAACTGCTGGTCGACGGTACGGTACGCCCGCACGAGCCCGCCTATGATCCCGAACCCGATGCCTACGTGACGTGGGATTACTGCCGCGGCTACGCCGATGCCTCGCTCAACGAGGCGACGTCGGAGTCCGACGGTTATCGCTGACTAGCTCGGCTCCTCAACCGCGTCCGGGACCATCACCGTTGTGACCGCCGTCCTCAGCGCGGGTGCCTCCACGGTCGGTTGCTGCGACGTCGGCGCGGCCGACGTCACCTCATCCTCCTGCTGCTCGACCACCGAAGGTAAAGACGTCGGCGTCGGAACCTGAACCCGGGTGCTCGGAGTCGGTAGCGGCGTGTCCGCCGTCGGCGTCGGCCGTGGCGTCGCCGACGGTGTCGGTTGCGCTGTCGGTGTGGGCAGCGCCGTCGGCGAGTTCGGAGCCGACGTGGGCTGCGGGGTGGCGCTCACCGTGGGCGGCGGGATGCCCGGGGCAGCCGTCGTCGATGGCGACGGTGACGGTGACGTCGTCCCAGACGGGGGCGTCGACGGTGTCGTCGGCGCGGACGTCGAGGGGGTGGTCGGCGGTGACGTCTCAGACGTGCCCGTCGGCGCAGTGGTCTCCGACGAGGTGGCGCCGTCGCTCGGAAGCACCACGACTTCGGGGAAGGTCGGCGGCGGCGCATTCGGCGGAAGGGTGGCCGCCGGGTCCTGGGCCTCGACCTTGACCGTCAGCTCTTGCCACTGAGTGACCAACTCTTCTTTGCGCACAGTGTCGTTCACTGTCGCCACGGTCGTCGTCAACGTCTCGAGCTTGTCCTGGGCGGCTTGCCACTGACCCTGATCGATCAGCTGCTGCACCTCGGCCATCTGCGTCTGTGCGGCCAGAACGACCGCGTCGTCGCGGGTGTCGTGTTGCTCGCCGAACAGCATGGTCCGCAGGCCGTAGAGCGCGTCGCCCGGCGCGGAACCGGCGACCACCGCACCGAAGCCGCCGATGCACAACACCGCGGCCGCGGCGGACCCCACGACCGCCAAGGACGTGCGCGTGCGGCGGCGCGAGGCCGCGGCCCGGTCGAGCGCCAGCACTGCGTCGCGCGGCGTGACCGTGGCTGTCAGCGGTGCGGTGCGGACCTCGTCGCGCCAGCCCGACAGCAGCTGAGCCAGTTCCGCCTCACTGGGATCGGTCGAGTACACCGACTGCTGTGTGGCCAGCGCATCGAGGAACCGATCGGTGCGGTTGATCTCGTTGAGCGAGGGGTCGCCCCCGTTGGAAGTCCAGCGTCCGAAGTCAGGCATAGTCACGCCCCGTCGCGACGATCTCGGACTTGAGTCGCGCCAGCGCACGGTGCTGGGCGACGCGGACGGCGCCCGGCGTGCTGCCGACCGCCTCTGCGGTCTCCTCGGCGCTCATCCCGACGACGACGCGCAAGATCAGGATCTCGCGCTGCTTCTCGGGAAGCACCGCCAGAAGCTTCTTCATCCGTGCCGACGCCTCGGCATCGAGCGCCATCTGCTCGGGTCCGGCGTCCAGCGAGAACCGCTCCGGCACGACATCGGTCGGGTCGGATCGATTCCTGGCTGCTGCGCGATGCGCGTCAGCAACCTTGTGGGCGGCAATGCCGTACACGAAGGCCAGGAACGGTCGTCCCTGATCCTTGTAACGCGGCAGCGCCGTGATGGCGGCCAAGCAAACCTCCTGGGCAACGTCGTCGGCTGAGAGGCCGCTGCGCTCCGTCGCCCCCACCCTTGCCCGGCAGTACCGAACAACGATCGGACGGATGGTCTCCAGCACCTCCCGGAGTGCGTCCCGGTTCCCTGCCACAGCCTCAGCAACGACAGCATCGAGACGTTCTCCCGAAAATGTCATCGTGGGCGATCTCTCCAACGTTACGAACGGGACCGGATCCGGTAGGCCGGTCAGCTAAACAATAACTTTCACTTCCGTGTTGACCCGGTTACCGCACCGACCACACGCCGCCCCGCCGACGCACTGTATCGGCACAACGATCGCGGATCGCCACCATGTCGACTGTGCGATGCGCGTCGCTGCCGATGTCGGCCAGCAAGCAGGCCAACGCCCATTGCAGCGGAACCATTCCGAAGCGTTGCGTCTGATCGAGTGCGGCGTCGGCGACCGCCCGGGCGGCGGCCACATCACCCGCGCTGCACCGCGCGGCGGCGAGCACGACCGACGACTTCACCTCGTGGCGTACCGAGCCGAAGGCCGCGGCGTCGTCGACGGCGCGCGCGGCGTGACCCACCGCGGCCTCGCCGCGCCCGCGTGCCATCGCCAGTTCGGCCGACACCCAACCCAGCCGAACCCGCAGCCTCGATGGCGCCGGATCACAGATCAGGTCGGCCGCACGGTCCAGCGCGCGCGCCGACGCCTCGAACCGGCCGACACCCAGCGCGTCGGCGGCCAGACCGATCAAGGCGTCCGCGGCCGCTTCGGCATCCGATCCGGCAAGCGCCAATGCCCGGCCGTCCCACCGTCGCGCCCGGGTGTGCCAGCCGAGCTGACGCAGGAACGACGCCTCGGTGCTGTGCGCCAACGCCCGCTCGGGCCCCGAGCTGCCGAACAGCTTCGCCAGATCGACCCGCGCGCTGGCGTAGCGGCCCTGTCCGCCCGCCGCGACGGCGCGCAACCACAATTCGCGCGCAGTGGCGCCGGCAGGCAACGGCCAACGGCCGGGATCGTCACCGAATGCGGCTGCGGCCAGAACGGTCTCTGCGGACATCGAGGCGCGACGGTATCAATTGGCCCGGCCACGGGTTAACAATTGGTGCTCGCAATGTTACTTCCGTGTAAGCCGGCGGAGTTTGCCCACGAATGGGTAATTGACGCGAACTGGAAAAACACGGTCCGCGGTTCACCTCGTGGGGTTCGTTTAGCACCGTTCTCGTTGCCTGTGCGTCGCAATGATGAACGTGAGGTAAATTCTGGGCCTGCGGTTATGTCAATAAGCACATGTGCGGGCTATTGACGGGATTTCGTGAGCGCCCATACTTTGTCTCCACGAGTGGTCATCGGCGACTTGAGCTCGAATCGGTTTTGAACTCACTCATCCGTTCGTTTCCGAAATGGATGTGCAGAGAGGGGTTTCCAATGCCACAACCGCAGCAACTGCCCGGACCCAATGCTGACATTTGGGACTGGCAGATGGCCGGGCTCTGTCGAGGCGAAGATTCCTCCATGTTCTTTCATCCCGACGGGGAGCGCGGCCGCGCCCGCGCGCAACGCGAGATGCGCGCCAAGGAGATGTGCCGTAAGTGCCCGGTGATCGCTCAGTGCCGCGCACACGCCCTCGCCGTCGGTGAGCCCTACGGCATCTGGGGCGGGCTGTCCGAGTCGGAGCGCGAACTGTTGCTGAAGCGCGGTATCCGACGCGCCTCCTGACGGGCGGGGGCGCCTACCCGCGGTCGGCAAGCGTGTGCAGCACCGAATCGGTTGTCGCCCAGTCCATGCACTTGTCGGTCACCGACTGCCCGTAGGTCAGGGGACGGGCTTCGGGAGCCTGCGCACCGGCGACGAGGAAGCTCTCGAGCATCACCCCGCTGACCGGTAAGCCGTCGCGCACCAGCTGCGCGACGTCCGCGGCGACCTGGGCCTGGCGGACGTGGTCCTTTCCGGAATTGGCGTGGCTGCAGTCGATTACGACGCGGCCGGGCAATCCGGCCGCGGTCAGCTTGGCCGCGGTCGTCCGGATGGCTTCGGCGTCGCAGTTCGGCCCATTGGTGCCGCCACGCAGGATGACGTGACAGTCCTCGTTGCCCGCGGTGTTGACCAACGCGCCGCGCCCGAGGTCGTCCATGCCGAAGAAGACGTGCGGTGCGGCGGCGGCCTTGACCCCGTCGACGGCGACCTGGATGTTGCCGTCGGTGCCGTTCTTGAAGCCGACCGGCATCGACAACCCCGATGCCAGTTGACGGTGCACCTGGGATTCGGTGGTCCTGGCGCCGATCGCACCCCACGCGACTGCGTCAGCGATGTACTGCGGGCTGGTCGGTTCGAGGAACTCACATCCGACCGGTAAGCCGATGTCGACGATGTCGAGCAGCAGGTGACGGGCGATACGCAGACCGCGCGCCACGTCGAAGGTGCCGTCCATGCCGGGATCGTTGATCAGGCCCTTCCACCCGATCGTGGTGCGTGGCTTCTCGAAGTACACCCGCATCACGACCTTGAGGCGGTCGCTGAGCTTGTCGGCCACCTTGACCAGCCGGCTGGCGTAATCGAGTGCCGCTGACGGATCGTGCACCGAACACGGTCCCACGACGACCAGCAGCCGGTCGTCGCGGCCAGCGAGGATGTCGGCGATCTCCTCCCGGTCCCGCACCACTCGCTCGGCGCGGCGGGCTCCCAGCGGGAACTCGGTGAGCACCTCGTGCGGGCTGGGGATCTCGCTGAAACCGCGGACCCGCCGGTCCGAGGTGGCGGGCGGGGTGGCGGTCTGCGCCAGATTCATGTTCGGGTGCCTTTCTGGAGAGATTGTGGGCGCCCGGTGAAAGCCCAGGGCCCTTGAATGACGAAAGGCAGCGACCTGGTGGTCACTGCCTGGGCTCCGGGTGGATGCGTCGCTTAGCGCTGCGCTTTATCGGCTCCGCCCGGAGCCTCGATAAAGCGCCAATAGCCGGCGCGCGTCACGATGTTCACGCCGACCAGGTTATACCGGGTTCTGATCTTTGCCAAAACGCGGGCTTAGTCGGGGCGGAGGGGAGCGATCTGCTCGAGGAACGCCCGCGCGGCTCGCGAGGCGCTCGCGGAGACGGCGACGCCGAGGCGACGGACGGTCTCGGGGACCAAGGGCCGCACCACGACTCCGAAATTCGGGTCCGCACCGTCCAAGGGTGTGCTCTCACGTCGGGAGTCCAGCTGTCACACATCGGACGACTCGGTCGTCTATAGGAAGTAGCCGTGTTGTCGACAGTGAAGGAGCATCGACCATGGTCGATCCGTGGTGGCCGCTCGCCGCACTTGCGTTCGTTCAGGTCGTCGATGCCGCCCTGTGCGTGGCACCGGTGGGCTTCATTCGGAAGTGCCTGCAGGATGTGCGGTTTCCGCGGCGACTCTGGTGGATCCTTCCTCCGCTGAAGCTGGCCGCGGCGGCAGGCTTGATCATCGGTATCTGGGTCCCGCCGTTGGCATTCCTGACGTGTGTGGCCCTCACCTGTTACTTCGTCGTGGCGATCACGATGCACATTGGGGCCAGGGATCTCGGCCGCAACTTGTTCATCAACGCGACGGGCATGCTTGCGCTGTGCGTGGCGGCGACGGGATTCGTCGCTGTGGCGATGTGATGCCCGCGCCGCGCACGAGAACACCCCCGGCCCAACTGGACCAGGGGTGTTTCCGTGCCGCTACTCAGTGATGGTGGTGATGGCCGTGGCCGTGACCGTCGTCCTCCGGTTCCTCCGGCTTGTCGACGACGGCGGTCTCGGTGGTCAGCACCATGCGGGCCACCGACGCCGCGTTCAGCACCGCCAACCGCGTGACCTTGACCGGGTCGACGACGCCGTCGGCCGCCAAATCACCGAAGGTGAGGGTCGCGGCGTTGAAGCCTTGTCCCGCAGGCAATTCGGAGACCTTGTTCACCACAACCGCGCCGTCCAGGCCGGCATTGGTGGCGATCCAGTACAGCGGGGAGGCAAGCGCGGCGGCGAACAACTCGACACCGAGGCGCTCGTCACCGGACAGGCTGTCGCGCAGCTTCTCCAGCGCGCCGCGCGTCTGGAGCAGCGCCGCACCGCCACCGGCGATGACACCCTCCTCGACAGCGGCCTTGGCCGCCGCGACGGCGTCCTCCACTGCTTCCTTGCGCTTCTTCAGATCGGTCTCGGTCGCGGCACCCACCTGGATGACGGCAACGCCGCCGGCCAGCTTGGCCAGCCGCTCCTCGAGCTTCTCGCGATCCCAGTCCGAATCGGAGGCCTCGATCTCGGAGCGCAGCTGCGCCTTTCGCGCCTCGATGGCCTCCTTGGTGCCGCCACCTTCGACGATGGTGGTGCTGTCCTTGTCCACCACGACGCGCCGAGCGGTGCCCAGCACCTCGAGACCCACCTCGCGCAGCACCAGGCCGACATCCGGGTTGACGACTTGGCCGCCGGTGACGACGGCGAGGTCGTCGAGGAACGCCTTGCGGCGGTCGCCGAAGAACGGCGCCTTGACCGCAACGGCCTTCAGCGTCTTACGGATGGCGTTGACCACCAGCGTCGAGAGCGGTTCGCCCTCAACATCTTCGGCGACGATCAACAGCGGCTTACCGGCCTCGGCGACCTTCTCCAGGAGCGGAAGCAGGTCGGGCAGCGAGCTGATCTTCTCCCGGTGCAGCAGCACCAGCGCGTCCTCGAGCACCGCCTCCTGGGCGTCGAAGTCGGTGACGAAATACGCCGAGAGGTAGCCCTTGTCGAAGCCGACGCCGTCGGTCATCTCCAGGTAAGTCTCCAGCGTCGAGGACTCCTCGACGGAGACGACGCCGTCGGCGCCGACCTTGGTCATCGCCTCACCGACCAGCTCGCCGACCTTCTCGTCGCGAGACGAGACCGTCGCGACCTGGGCGATGGCGTTCTTCTCCGACACCGGCGTGGCCGCGGCCAACAAGGCCTCCGACACCGCGTCGGCGGCCTTGGCGATGCCCGCGCCGAGCGCGATCGGGTTGGCACCGGCCGCGACGTTGCGCAGCCCGCCCTTGACCAATGCCTGGGCCAGCACGGTGGCGGTGGTGGTGCCGTCGCCCGTGACGTCGTTGGTCTTGGTGGCGACCGACTTGAGCAGCTGCGCCCCGAGGTTCTCGAACGGGTCCTCCAGGTCGATCTCACGGGCGATCGTCACACCGTCGTTTGTGATGGTCGGCCCGCCCCACGACTTCGCCAGCACGACGTTCTTGCCGCGCGGCCCAAGGGTCACCCGCACCGCGTCAGCCAGCTTGTCCACGCCGGCTTCCATTGCGCGGCGCGCGGTTTCGTTGAACTCAATCTGCTTACTCATAAGTGTCTTTCTTTGAGTCGCAATTCGCTATATACGCATGCCGCCCCGGAAATCACCCGTGTGGACGGGGATTCCCGGGGCGGAACACGGGTGCTTACTTGTTGACGACGGCCAGCACGTCGCGTGCCGAGAGGATCAGGTACTCCTCGCCGTTGTACTTGATCTCGGTGCCGCCGTACTTGCTGTAGATAACGGTGTCGCCCTCGGAGACGTCCAGCGGGATGCGCTTCTCGCCGTCCTCGTCCCAGCGGCCGGGGCCAACTGCGACGACGGTGCCTTCCTGCGGCTTTTCCTTGGCGGTGTCGGGGATGACCAGACCGGATGCGGTCGTGGTCTCGGCCTCGTTGGCCTGAACGAGGATCTTGTCCTCGAGTGGCTTGATGTTCACGCTCGCCACGATGGAGCCCTCCACTAGTTAGGGTGTCGATCCGGGTTTCCGGATCTCTCATTTACCAGGTGTTCGGCATGCGTCCGTGCCCACGCACCGTCGTCGCGGGTGCCGGCGCAGGGATTGGCCGCGTGCCACCTAGCACTCTATACACGAGAGTGCTAGCACTCAAGGCCGGGTATCGACAAGATCAGGCCACTTGTGCCTGCACGACGGGCAGACCCGGATCGCTGGCCGCGTCCAGCGGTGACGGCCGGGCCCCCGCAGCGATCAGGTGCGCCGCGAACGAGGCGATCATCGCGCCGTTGTCGGTGCACAGGCGTGGTCGCGGAATGCGCAGCGTCAGCCCGTTGGCGGCGCATCGCTCCTCAGCCAGCTCGCGCAGCCGCGAGTTCGCCGCCACGCCGCCGGCGATGAGCAGTGTGTCGACCCCCAGGGTCGTGCATGCCCGCACCGCCTTGAGCGTCAGCACGTCGGCGACGGCCTCCTGGAAGCCGGCCGCGACATCCGCCGTCGACGCTTCCGGGTGACTCTCGACGTAGCGGGCAACTGCGGTCTTGAGCCCCGAGAAGCTGAACGCGTACGGATCGTCGCGCGGGCCAGTCATGCCCCTCGGGAACACGATCGCGTCCCGGTCGCCCTCGCGGGCCAGTTCGTCGAGCACTTTGCCGCCGGGATAGCCCAGGCCCAGCAGGCGCGCCACCTTGTCGTAGGCCTCCCCTGCGGCGTCGTCGACGGTGCTGCCGAGTTCGACGATCGGCTCGCCGAGTGATCGCACGTGCAGCAGGTTGGTGTGCCCGCCCGAGACAAGCAGACCGATGCTCTCCGGCAGCGGGCCGTGGTCGTAGACGTCGGCGGCCAGGTGCCCGCCCAGGTGGTTGACGGCGTAGAACGGGACCTGCCACGCCGCCGAATAGGCCTTGGCCGCAGCCACTCCCACCAGCAGGGCACCCGCCAGGCCCGGCCCGATCGTCGCGGCGACGACGTCGGGTCTGGTCACGCCGGCCGCCTGCAGCGCGCGGCGCATCGTCGGGCCCAGCGCCTCCAGGTGCGCGCGGGACGCGATCTCAGGAACGACGCCGCCGAACCGGGCGTGTTCGTCGACGCTGGACGCGACCTCGTCGGCCAGCAGCCGCACTGAACCGTCGGCGCCCAATTCGGCGATGCCGACGCCGGTTTCGTCGCAGGAGCTCTCGATGGCCAGGATGATCGTCATGTCGGGTCTCGCCGCATCGTATAGGCGTCGGCGCCGCTGGCCCGGTAATAGCGTTTGCGCAGCCCCACATTGGTGAAGCCGAAGCTCTCGTACATCTTGATCGCCGCTTCGTTGTCGGTGCGAACCTCGAGGAACACGCACCCGCCCGAGGCGTGGTCGAGCAACTCGGCCAGCATGCGCTTGCCGATCCCCTGGCCCCGGTAGGCGGGGTCTACGCCGATGGTGTGGATCTCGTATTCGTAGGGCTTCTTTCGGCCGAGGCGGGCGATACCGGCGTATCCGACGAGCTTGTCCTGATCGCGTGCGGCGACGTAGCGGATGTGCTTGGCGGCGAGTTCGGCGAGGAAGGCGCGCTCGGGCCACGGATCGTCGCCGTCGAACAGCTGGGCCTCCAGCTCGGCGCATCTGGCCGCATCCGACGGCTTCAACGGCCCGTACTCGATGCTCATCGCTTGGCCACCGACGGTTTGGCGTCGGGCCGGCGTAAATACAGCGGGACGAGTGGGGCAGGTTCGGCGTTCCAGTCCGCCACTACGCGCACCAACCCCGACGCGGTCGGATACACCGGGGCCTGACGCGGCAGGTCGAACAGCGCCGCGTGCTCGGGTGACCCGGCGACAGCCGTGGCGCCTGGTGGCACGTCCGCGGCTGCGCAGACGGCGGGTCCGTCGGTACGCACCCCGTCGCGGTAGCGTGCCCAGTAGACCTCTCGACGGCGCGCGTCCGTCACCACGAGCACGTCGCCGACGGTGTCCACACCGATCGCATCCAGGCTGCAGACGCCGTGGACCGGGACGCCCAGCGCGTGCCCGTAAGCGGCGGCGGTCGCCATCCCGACGCGCAGGCCGGTGAACGGTCCCGGGCCGCACCCGACGACCACCGCGTCCAATTCGTCGACACCGAGCGCCGCGTCGGCCAGCGCCGCCACTGCATTCGGGGTGAGCTGCTCGGCGTGCGCCCGAGCGTCGACCGTCACCCGCTCGGCGAGCACCTGCACTCCGTCGAGACGGACCGCGCCCGCCGTCACCGCGGGTGTCGCGGTGTCGATGGCCAGTACGTTCACGCCTTGCTCCACTCCCACACCGCGGTGCGGACCTCGGTGTCGCGGGCACGCTCGAGCCGCACGTCGAGGTGGCTGTCGGAGAGCCGTTCGGCCAGCCCCTCACCCCATTCGACGACCACGACGGCGTCGTCGAGATCGGTGTCCAGGTCCAGCGAGTCGAGTTCGGCGAGCAGGTCGACCGACGGGTGGTCGAGGAGGCGATACACGTCGACGTGGATCATGGCCGGCGCACCCGATCGGCGCGCCCGGTGTACGCGTGCCAGCACGAAGGTCGGTGAGATCACCGGGCCCTCCACCTCCATCGCCTGAGCAATACCCTTGGCCAGCACCGTCTTTCCCGCGCCGAGCGGTCCTGAGAGGACGACGACGTCGCCCGCGTGCAGTTGTCTACCGAGTTCGGCGCCGAGCGCGACGGTGTCCTCTGCGGTCGACAGTTCGGCCGTGCCCGAGCTGCGTTCACCCATTGTGGCGGACCTTCTCGCGCACCCGCCTCGTCAACGCGACGAGCTTGGACGGTGTCGCGCGTTCGACGAGTCGGACCAGTGCCTCGTTGATCGCCTCGGGTTGTTCGAGTTGGACGAGATGTCCAGCGCCGCCGACGATCACCACTTGCGCCTTCGGCAGAACCGCGGCCATGGCCTGCGAGTACTCCATCGGCGTCAGCAGGTCGCGGTCGCCGCACGCGATCAGGGTCGGCACCTTGGCCAGCGTGGTCAGGCCGTCGATCTCGTTGTGCACCTCGAGCGCGTGCAGGAATTCGACGAGCGTCGCGATCGGAGTGTCGTGCATCATCCGTTCCGAGAACGCCACGACGCTCGGGCTGATCTTCTCGTCGCCGTAGGACGCGGCGCGCAGGATCGGCGCGATCACCGACTTCGCGGCGCCGCGGGTTCGGTGCACCATCTTGGGCGCGTACCGGACCGCGAATCGGGCCGCCTCCAGTGCCGGGTTCTTCAGGATCTCACCGAGCGGCGAGCGCGAAACCCCTTCGGCGGCAGAGGCGATGATCGCGGCGCCGACGATCCGCTTCGGATAGTGGTGCGGGAACTGGCGCGCGTGCGACAGTACGGTCATCCCGCCCATCGAGTGGCCGACCAGCACCACAGGGCCACGCGGAACCACGACCGCCAGCACAGCCTCGAGATCCTGCCCGAGCTGGGCCACCGTATAGGTCTCCGGCGGCGCCTCGTCGGACTGACCGTGTCCGCGCTGGTCGTAGAACACCATCCGGACCTGGGGTCCCCACTGCTCGGTGAGCCTGACGCGCTGAAAGTAGAAGGCGCCCATGCGCAGACAGAATCCGTGCGCGAACACCACCGTCAGCGGCGCGTCTTGCGGGCCGACCTCGCGGACCGCCAGCGACACGCCGTCGGGTGTGGTGACGACGGAGCTGCGGTCGGCGTCGAGGAGTTCGAAATCCTCGTCCTTGTAGTGGTCCACGGTGTCGAGTCGACGCCGCAGCGAGCGCGCCGCCGACATTCCCGCCGCGCTGCCGACCGCGGTCAGGCCGGCTGCGCCCGCGAGCCAGCGCCCGTTCGCGTTGCGGCGGCGGCGCGGAATCGGAATCTCGTTGTCCATCAAGATGTCTTGTCCATCGATCCGGTGTAGGTCCGCACAAAGCGGCCACGCGGGCTGGTCACGACCTCGTAGTTGATGGTGCCGAGCAGGTCGGCCCACTCCTGGGTCGTCGGCTCACCGTGGGTGCCCGGCCCGAAGAGGATCGCGTCGTCACCTTCTGCGGCCCCGCCTTCCGGTCCGAGGTCCACGACGAACTGGTCCATGCAGATCCGGCCGACGTTGCGGCACCGCCTGCCGTTGATCATCACGTCGATGCGGTTGCTCAGCGGGCGGAACACCCCGTCGGCGTACCCGACGGGCAAGAGCGCCACGGCGGTGTCACGATCGGCGACCCAGGTGTGCCCGTAGGACACGCCGTCGCCCGCGCGCAGCGAACGGACCAGCGCCACAGGGCATTTCAAGGTCATCGCCGGACGCAGGCCCATGTCCCCGCGCTCGGGTATCGGGGTCTGGCCGTACACCGCGATACCGACGCGCACCAGGTCCATGCCCAGATCTGGCCGTGTCATCGCGGCCGGGCTGTTGCTCAGGTGGGTGATCTCGAACTGCACGCCCTGTTCGGCCGCGTAGGTCCGCATCTCGGTGAGCCGCTGCGCCTGTATGCCGTTGAGCGGATCGTCGGGCCGGTCACCGTGCACGAGGTGCGACATCAGCCCCCGTACGCTGATCGCTCCGTCGGCCTGCGCCCGCTTGACGGCCGCGATCATCGCCGGGTAGTCGTCACGACCGACGCCGTTGCGGCTCAGCCCGGTGTCGACCTTGACGGTCACCGAGGCACTGCGCCCGCTCCGTGCGACGGCGTCGAGCAGGTCGTCGAGCTGGCGCACCGACGACACCGCGATCTGCACGTCGGCGGCCAGCGCGGGCGCGAAGTCGGTGCCCGGCGGATGCAGCCAGGCCAGCACCGGAGCGGTGATGCCGTCCCCGCGCAGCGCCAACGCCTCGGCGACGGTCGCCACCCCGAGTTCGGTGGCGCCCGCGGCGAGCGCGACCCGGCTCACCTGGGTGGCGCCGTGTCCGTATCCGTCGGCCTTGACGACGACCATCACCTGCGCGGTGCCCGCGAGGTCGCGCAGCAGCCGCACATTGTGGGCGATCGCGTCGAGGTCGACCACCGCCTGTGGGGCCGCGGTCGCGGTCGGCGTCGTCAGCTCGGTCGTGTGCATCGTCGTTTCACCACGGCCGATTGTCCCAGACGACGGGCGGAGGCCCGACGGTCAGTGGGCGAACGGCCGGAACTGGTTGAAGTGGCCGCGCGGTTTGAGCTCGTCTAGCTGGGAGAGCACGGTGACCATGTCGTCGTGCAGCGCTCGGGCCAGGTCCGCCGAGAACCCCTCCCGCACCACGATGCGCAGCATCGTGACATCGGTGGCGCCTTCCGGCATCGTGTAGGCCGGTACCTGCCAGCCGAACGCGCGCAGGCCCTGCGAGATGTCGAACTCCGTGTAACCGAAATCGCCGGCGAGCTTGAAACTCACCACCGGGATCGCCGATCCGTCCGCGACGACCTCGAAGTGTTCGCTTTCGCGCAGTTGGTCACCAAGCCACCGCGCTGTCTGCGAAAGCGACTGCATCACTTGTGAATATCCCCCACGGCCGAGCCGCAGGAAGTTGTAGTACTGCCCGACGACCTGGTTGCCGGGCCGGGAGAAGTTCAACGTGAACGTTGGCATGTCGCCGCCGAGATAGTTCACGTGAAAGACCAGGCCCTCGGGCAGGTACTCGGCACTGCGCCACACCACGAAGCCGATCCCGGGATAGGTCAGGCCGTACTTGTGGCCGCTGACGTTGATCGACACCACACGCGGAAGCCGGAAGTCCCATTCCAGATCCGGATGCAGGAACGGCACCACGAAGCCGCCGCTGGCGGCATCCACGTGGACCGGGATATCCAGGCCGCCGTCCGCGGCGAGTTTGTCGAGCGCCGCGCAGATCTCACCGATGGGTTCCAGCTCCCCGGTGTAGGTGGTGCCGAGAATCGCCACCACACCGATGGTGTCCTCGTCGATGTTCTCGAGCACCTGTTCGGGTGTGATGACGTAGCGGTCCTCGGCCATCGGCAGGTATCGCGCCTCGACGTCGAAGTAGCGGCAGAACTTCTCCCAGACCACCTGGACATTGGCGCCCATCACCAGGTTCGGTGTGCGAGCCTTCCACTTGTCGCCGACGCGGTCTCGCCACCGCCACTTCATCGCGAGCCCGGCCAGCATCACCGCCTCGCTGGAACCGATGGTCGAAACACCGATCGCACTCGACGGGTCGTCGTCGCGCAGCCCTTCGGCGTGGAACAGATCGGCCACCATGCACACGCACCGCTGCTCGATCGCGGCGGTCGCCGGGTACTCGTCCTTGTCGATCATGTTCTTGTCGAACGTCTCGGCCATCAGCCGTTCGGCCTGCGGGTCCATCCACGTCGTGACGAACGTGGCCAGGTTCAGCCGGGAACTGCCGTCGAGCATCAGTTCGTCGTGGATGAACCGGTACGCGGCATCGGGATCCATCGCATCGTCGGGCAACCGCAGCGACGGCACCGGCGCCATCGCCAGCCGCCCGGTGTAGGCGGGGGCAACCTGCGGCGCGTGAGGACGCGTGGGCGACATGGGATTTCCTCTCGTTACAAACTGGCTTACAGACTGGCTAGGGCGGTTCGGACGTGAGCGAGGATGCGCGACGCCGAAGTCGGGGCGGGATGCGGTCCTGGATCGGAAGCAGCGAGGTTCGCGGCGCGGGCGTGGACGAACGCGGCGGCGGCGGCCGCCTCGCCGGCGGGTAAGCCCGCGGCAAGCAACGCGCCGATGACGCCGGTCAGCACATCGCCGGAACCCGCTGTGGCGGCCCACGATTGGCCTGCGGGGTTGAGGTATACCGGGCCGCCGGGTTCGGCGATGACCGTCACGTTGCCCTTCAGCAGCACGGTGACGCCCAACCGGTCGGCCAGCCTGCGGGCGGCGCCGACCCGATCGTCGCCGGGCGCCGAACCGGCCAGGCGCGCGAACTCACCGGCGTGCGGCGTCAACACGGTCGGGGCCTGACGGCCGTCGACCAGATCGGGGTGCGCGGCCAGGATCGTCAGCCCGTCGGCGTCGACGACCACCGGCAGCCCGCTGTCCAACGCGAACCACAGGGCAGCCGCGCCGGTGTCGTCGGTACCCAGGCCGGGCCCCACGGCCCAGGCTTGCACCCGCCCCGACGCGCTGGCGTTCGGCGCGGCGATCACCTCCGGCCACTGCGAAAGAACCTGCCGCCCGGCGGATCCGGCGTACCGGACCATGCCCGACGTCGCCGCGACGGCCGCACCTGTGCACAGCACCGCGGCGCCGGGGTAGGTGGCCGAGCCGGCGAGGATCCCGGTGACCCCCTGGGTGTATTTGTCGTCGGTCGGACCGGGCACCGGCCAGCGAGCGGCTACATCGACGGCGTCGAACGACATCATGTCGGACGCCGGCAACTGCAGACCGATGTCGATCAACTCGACATGACCGCATTCTCCCAGTGCGTGAACGGGTTTGAGACCGCCGAATGTCACGGTCAACGCGGCCCGCACATGGGGCCCGTCGGTGGCCCCGGTCTGCACGTCCATGCCGCTGGGGATGTCGACGGCCACCACCGGAATGCCCGCTTCGTCGACGGCGGCGAACACCTCGGCGGCATTCGGCCGGAGCGGCCCGGACCCGGAGATTCCCACCACGCCGTCGATCACCAGAGCGGTGTCCGCCGGAATCGATCCGACGACACGCCCACCGGCGGCGCTGAACGCCGCCAGTGCCTTGCGGTGGGTGCGGTCCGGATTGAGCAGGATGGCGGCGGAACCGGCGCCGCGCCTGCGGAGGAATGTCGCCGCCCACAGCGCATCGCCGCCGTTGTCGCCCGAACCGACCACGGCACAGATGCGTCGCCCGGAGATTCCGCCGGTGCGTAGCACCAGTTCGCGCGCGATCGCGACGGCAAGACCGTTGGCGGCGCGGCGCATCAGGGCACCGTCGGGCAGGGACGCCAATAGCGGCGCTTCAGCCTCGCGAATCTGGTCCGCGGTGTCGTAGTGCCGCATCCCTGCTCACGTTAGTGGCAAACAGTGCCGCGAGGCTCAGTTTCGACCGTCTGCGTCGGCCCAGAAATCGACTGCCTGTTCGGCGATCTCGACCGCGTACTCATCGTTGATCGCATGCGAGGCACCGGGCCACACTTCGACCCGGCCCCGCGGAAGCAGGCGTCGCGCCCGCTGCGCCGCCCGGTCGGCGTCGTGCATCACGCTGCGCCCCCCGAGCAGGGCCAGCACCGGTATATCCAGTTCGCGCAGCTGTTCGTCGGTGATCATCCTCGGCATCGCCTTGCGCACGGTGTAATCGGTTGAGCCGGAGGAGATCAGTGCCGCTTCGGTTGCCGCCTCGTCGATGTCGGCGCCGCCGGAGATCCAGCGGAGCACGCGCCTGCGCAATTTCTCGGGCACACCGGGGAGGAACAACGCTGGCGAGGCCAGTACAGCCTTGAATGCGACCGGGGCGAAGGTGAACACGGGATCGAGTAGCACCAACGAGGCGGCTCGGCCGGAGCGGCGGGCGGCGTAGTTGGTCGCCGTCCATCCACCGATCGACACTCCCATCAGATGCACTCGGTCCAGCCCGGCGCCCGCGAACGCCTCGTCGAGCCATTGCGCCTCGTCGTCGGGTCCGGTGATCGGCTTCTCCTGTACCGACAGCCCCGCCTCCCCGAGCAGGTCGATCCCGATCACCGGCCGATGCCGTTGCAGCAGGGGGATGTTGCCCCGCCACATCGGGACCGAAGCGTTGCGGCCGGGGAGCAGTACGACGGGCGTCAGATCGGGCGGCCCGGCGAACCGGTACACCCGCACGAACCCGAATGACGTTGCCACATCGTGCATTTCGGCAGCCTCGGGCAGCTCTGCCATCGCGGTTTGGTAGACCTCGAGGAAGTGGCGGCGAGCCCGATCGCCCTTGAAGTCCCCAACCCGGCCCGCCACTACTCGACGGTGACGGACTTGGCCAGGTTACGGGGCTTGTCGACGTCATAGCCGCGCGCCTGCGCCACCCCCGCGGCGAACACCTGCAGCGGGATCGTCGACAGCAGCGGCTGGAGAAGTGTTGACACCGCCGGGATCTCGATCAGGTGATCGGCATAGGGACGGACCGTGTCGTCGCCCTCTTCGGCGATCACGATGGTGATCGCGCCGCGCGCCTGGATCTCGCGGATGTTCGACAGCAGCTTGGCGTGCAACATCGGCGCGTTCTTCAGTGAAGGCATCACGACGATGACCGGGAGGTCGTCCTCGATCAGCGCGATCGGACCGTGTTTGAGCTCACCCGCCGCGAAGCCCTCGGCGTGCATGTACGCCAGCTCCTTGAGCTTGAGCGCACCTTCGAGCGCGACCGGGTAACCGACGTGCCTGCCGAGAAACAGCACCGTCTGCGACTGGGCGAAGCGGTGGGCCAACGCCCTGACCGGTTCGACGATCTCCAGCACCCGGGCGACCAGCTCGGGCATGGCCTCCAGCTCGCGGTATTCGCGCTCCACCTCGTCGGGGTACTTCGTGCCGCGCGCCTGCGCGAGCGCAAGTCCGACAAGGTAATTGGCCGCGATCTGGGCGAGGAACGTCTTTGTGGACGCCACCCCGATCTCGGGTCCGGCACGGGTGTAGAGCACCGCATCGCATTCGCGCGGGATCTGGCTGCCGTTGGTGTTGCAGATCGCCAGCACCTTGGCCTTCTGCTCCTTGGCGTGCCGCACGGCCTCCAGGGTGTCGGCGGTCTCGCCGGACTGCGAGATCGCCACCACCAGGGTATGGCTGTCCAGAACCGGGTCGCGGTAACGGAATTCGCTGGCGAGCTCGGCCTCGACGGGCAGCCTCGTCCAGTGCTCGATCGCGTACTTGGCCAGCAGCCCGGAGTGGTAAGCGGTGCCACATGCCACCACGAAGACCTTGTCGACCTCACGCAGTTCCTGATCGGACAACCGCTGCTCGTCCAGGACGATGCGGTTGTCGACGAAGTGGCCCAACAGCGTGTCGGAAACCGCGGCGGGCTGCTCGGCGATCTCTTTGAGCATGAAGTACTCGTAGCCGCCCTTTTCGGCGGCCGACATGTCCCAGTCGATATGGAACGACCGCGCGTTCGCACCGTCGTCCACACCGTCGAAGTCGGTGATGCGGTATCCGTCGGCGGTCACGACCACCGCCTGGTCCTGGCCAAGCTCCACCGCGTCGCGGGTGTGCTCGATGAACGCGGCCACATCCGAGCCGACGAACATCTCGCCGTCGCCGACGCCGACCACCAGGGGCGTGGAGCGGCGCGCCGCCACGATCGTGCCCGGATCGTCGGCATTGGCGAACACCAGCGTGAAGTGTCCTTCGAGGCGCCGCAGCACCGCGAGCACGGACGCCGGGAAATCTCCGGCGGTGGGGCCGTGGTGGTACTGCCAGGAGACCAGGTGCACCGCGACCTCGGTGTCGGTGTCGCTGGCGAACTCCACCCCGGTCTTCTCGAGTTCGGCCCGCAAGGCGGCGTAGTTCTCGATGATCCCGTTGTGGACGACGGCGATCTTGCCCGCGGCGTCACGGTGCGGGTGGGCGTTGCGGTCGGTGGGCCTGCCGTGGGTGGCCCACCGGGTGTGCCCCAGGCCGGTGTTGCCCCCGAGGCTGGACGCGTCGGTGTCGGCCAGCGCGGCTTCGAGGTTGGCCAGTCGCCCGGCCCGGCGACGGACCGTGAGCCCGCCGTGTCCGTCGAGCAGAGCCACACCCGACGAGTCGTAGCCTCGGTACTCCATCCGGCGCAGTGCGTCGACGACGATCTCGCAGGCAGGGCGCTGCCCGACGTAGCCGACGATTCCGCACATAGCCATTCAGGGTAGTGCAAGAGCGGCTCAGAACCCCGTCGGCTACGGTCGTCTGGTGGCCAGCACGAAGAACCTCTTCAAGGCCCTGACCCGCCGCGGTCCGCACCGCGTTCTGCGAGGTGACCTGGCGTTTGCCGGGCTTCCCGGTGTCGTGTTCACCCCGGATTCCGGTTTCAGCCTGCCCGGCGTGGCGTTCGGTCACGATTGGCTTGCCGCAGCCGACCGCTATTCCGGCACGCTGGAGCATCTGGCGTCCTGGGGCATCGTCGCGGCGGCGCCGGCGACCGAGACGGGATTGGCGCCGTCGGCGCTGAACTTCGCCTATGACCTGGGCACGACGCTCGACATCATCACCGGGGTCCGGCTGGGACCGGGGGAGATCAGCGTGCATCCCAACAAGCTCGGCGTCGTCGGGCACGGGTTCGGCGGGTCCGCAGCCGTGTTCACCGCGGCGGGGATGCCGGTCAAGCCGAAAGCCGTCGTTGCGATTTTCCCCACAGTCACGTCACCACCCGCCGAGGAGCCCGCGGCGGCGCTGCAGGTCCCCGGCCTGGTGCTCAGCGGTCCGGGTGACCCGATGACGCTGCGCTCCAATGCGGTCGAGCTGGCCCGGACGTGGAACAAAGCCACGCTGCGCACGGTCAACGGGGCCAAGCCGGGCGGGCTGATCGAGGGTCGTCGGCTGGCCCGCGCCGTCGGCCTGCCAGGAGCCGACCGCAGCACCCAGAAGGTGGTGCGGGCGCTGATCACCGGCTACCTGCTGCACACCCTGACCGGCGACAAGACCTACCGCGACTTCGCCGATCCCGACATCGCCCTGCCGAAGGCCCCGAACGTCGACCCGTTCGCCGAAGACCCAGTGGACCTGGAGAACAAGGTCGTCGCGCTGCTGAAGCCCTGAGGGTGACCAACCAACCGGTTGGGTGTATAACTCGATGATGCGCACCGGGATCTTCCTCAACTACACCGACGGGTTTCTCCAGGCCGTCGATCAGGTCGTCGAGCTCGAGAAGGTCGGCGTCGATCTCGCCTTGGTGGCCGAGGCGTACTCCTACGACGCGATCAGCCAGCTCGGTTTCCTGGCGGCCAGGACGACGCGCATGGAACTCGGGACGGGCGTGGTGCCGATCTACATCCGCACGCCGACGTTGTTGGGGATGACGGCCGCGGGTCTCGACTATGTCTCCGGCGGCCGTTTCCGGCTCGGCATCGGTACGTCCGGCCCGCAGGTGATGGAGGGCTTTCACGGCGTGCCGTTCGACGCGCCGCTGGGGCGCACCCGCGAAGTGGTTGAGATCTGCAGGCAGGTGTGGCGTCGCGAGCGTGTGCAGTTCGACGGAAAGCACTATCAGATTCCGCTGCCCAGCGAGGGACCCGGGGCCCGGGGCACCGGCCTGGGCAAGCCGTTGCAGTTGATCAATCACCCTGTACGCGAACGTATTCCGATCACAATCGCCGCCCTGGGGCCGAAGAACGTCGAACTCACCGCGGAGATCGCCGAGGGATGGCAGCCGGTGTTCTTCTTCCCTGAACAGGCCGACGCCGTGTGGGGTGAGGCGCTGCGCGCCGGGTTCGCCAAACGTGACCCCTCGATGGGCCCACTCGACGTCATGGTCAGCGCTCCCCTGGCCATCGGCGAGGACGTCGATGACCGGCTGTCCTGGGTGAAGCCGCAGTTGGCGTTGTACATCGGCGGTATGGGCGCGCGCGGCCGCAATTTCTACCACAACCTGGCCACCCGCTACGGGTACGGCGAGGTCGCCAACACCATCCAGGACCTCTACCTAGCGGGCAAGAAGACCGAGGCGATCGCGGCGGTGCCGGACGAACTGGTGCGCAGCGTGTCGCTGGTCGGACCACGTGGGTACGTCAAGGAGCGACTGGCCGCATTCGCCGAAGCCGGTGCGACGACGCTTCTGCTGCAGCCGCTTTCCGCCGACCGCAGTGAAATCGTCGGATTCGTCGAGGAGCTGCACGGCTTGCTGCCTTAGCCGATTACGCCGATCGCCGATGCCCCTGTACAGTGGGCACAGCGGCATCTTCTGTTCTGCCTCTTGCCGCATCGCCGAAGGCGATAATCGACCCCGTTCGATCGTCACACCGAGCGCCGCGGATCATCCGCGCCGGGCAGGACGACCACACTGAACTTTCGGAGTTTCCACTTGTCTGTGCAAATCCCCAGTGGCACAACCGTGCCCACTTTCGCCGACCTCGGCCTGCCGAAGGCCGTCGTCGACACTCTCGCCGCCGACGGCGTCGAGTCACCCTTCCCGATCCAGGCGGCGACGCTGCCCGACTCACTGGCCGGTCGCGATGTCCTCGGCCGCGGCCGCACCGGATCCGGGAAGACCTACGCCTTCCTGCTGCCTGTGGTGACCAGACTCACTGCGAGCCCGGCCAAACGCGTGCCCGGCCGCCCGCGTGCCCTCATCCTCGCGCCGACGCGCGAACTGGCCGCCCAGATCAGCGCGTCGCTGGCACCGTTGGCGGCGGCCACCAACCTGCGCTCGGTGACGATCATCGGTGGTGTGGGTCCCAACCCGCAGATCCAGGCGCTGCGTCAAGGCGTCGACATTGTCATCGCCTGCCCGGGCAGGCTCGAAGATCACGTCAAATCGCGCCATGCCGACCTGTCGGGCGTCGAGATCACCGTGCTGGACGAGGCCGACCACATGGCCGACCTCGGCTTCCTTCCCCCGGTGAAACGCCTGCTGGACAAGACTCCTCGCAACGGGCAGCGCATGCTGTTCTCGGCCACCCTCGACGGCGGCGTCGATGTGCTGGTGAAGCGGTACCTGACCGATCCCGTTGTGCACAGTGTCGATTCGGAGCAGTCGCCGGTGACCGCGATGGAACACCATGTGCTGCACGTCGACAAGGCCGCCCGCCTCGGTGTGTTGGCCGACCTGGCCGCATCGCCCGGCCGGACCATCGTGTTCGCGCGCACCAAGCACGGCGCGAAGAACCTTGCCCGACAGCTGAACTCGCGCGGTGTGTCGGCAGTGGAGTTGCACGGCAACCTGTCCCAGAATGCGCGCACCCGCAATCTCGCCGCATTCTCCGACGGCTCGGCAACCGTGATGGTCGCTACCGACATCGCCGCGCGCGGGATCCACGTCGACGACGTGAGCCTCGTCGTGCACGCCGACCCGCCCGTCGAGCACAAGGCGTACCTGCATCGGTCGGGCCGCACGGCGCGCGCGGGAGCCGACGGCACCGTGGTGACGTTGATGCTCGACGAGCAGGTGTCCGACGTACGACAGCTGACCCGCAAGGCCGGCGTGAAGCCGACGATCACCCGCTTCAGCGGCTCGTCGCATCCGGTCCTGAGCGAAATCGCCCCGGGCGAGCGGACATTCGGTGATCCGATCGTCGCCAGCAGGCCCGAACCCACGCGGCCGCACCAGCCGTCGTCGGCCAGGGGCCACCAGCAACGGCGTCGGCGCCCGACGCGGTCGCGGCGTCCGGCACGCGCCTAGCGCGGCGAGTTCCTGGCCGCGATCTCGGCCAGTAACGAGACCACCACACCGAACGCGAAGTACAGCGGCACCAGCCACGGCGCGACGCCGAACAGACCATCACAGGCGTCGTGATACGCGAACAGGCCCGCTTTGGCGATCACGATCTCGACCACGGGGCCGATGACCGCGGCCAGTAAGCCGCCGACGATCGAGGGACCGTCGCCCAGCGCACACCAGGTGATGGTCGCGAGCGTGACGATCAGCGCGGTCGCCGGAACGACGGGCGCGGTGTGGATCAGTGCGGTCATGACGTAGATGCCGAGCACCGCGGCCACACCCGCGAGACCTTGACGCGCCGTGACGTCGGCGCGCGGCGACGGTAGGCGCAGCCGAAGTTCGGCCAGTGACACCGTTGCCAGCGCGACGAGCACCGGAAACCAGATCGGGCTGCTCCACACGAACGGCACCGCATCGGTGAAGTACTCGGTGGTGCCGGTGACGACATGGCTGTGGTCGCCGACGAGCGACGCCCCCGCGCCCAGGATGAGGAAGAACAGAAGCTCCCGCGGCCGCAACTTCACCAGAGGGACGCTACAGCGCATTCGTCTGCAGCGCCCGAAGTCGCTCTGCTCAGCAAACTTTCAGTAGTAGCTGGACCGCCTCTCCGTTGCGGCAACGCCGGATTGTCATCAATTTGGTTACCCAACCGTGACCACAGATGTGGTGATCATCGTGCAGCCTTGGGTATCCGGGTTTCACTCCTGAAGGGGGTGCGGCAATGGGAACCATCACCTACCCACCGTCCATCACGTCCGAGCGCTGTGTGCGCACCTCCATGACGCCCAGGGGCGACGTGCGTCACGAGATCGACAGCGGTGCCGTCCATTTCTGGTGCGACCACTGCGGGACGAACCACCGGAGTCGGTTGATCGCCGCCGAGTGCGTCCGGCTGCTGGTCAACGGCCCCGACCCTGGGTTCGGTTCTTAGCCGTCGCTCATTCGCCGACCTGCGGTAGCTCATCGGCGGCGATCTCGCACGGGGTGCCGGCGTCCGGCGGTTTCGGCGGCGCAGCCAACGGCTCGGGCGTCACCGCCGGTGGTTCTTCAGTCACGGTCGGCGGTTCTGGAGGCACCGTCGCGGCCGGCTCTTCGTGAGGTGCGGTATCGGAATCCGGTGGCGGCGCGGGTTGACACATCGGCTCGGCGGCCGCGGGATCGGTGACCTCGCCGGGCGCGGCCGCGTCGTCATCGCTGTCCTCGCCAGCCTCGCTCGCCTCTGACGCCTCGTCAGTCTCTGTCGTTTCATTGTCGTCGATTTCGCCGAGATCCGATTCTGGCAGGCCGTCCAGTTCCCCGTCGTCGATGGCGGCATCGAGTGCACCGTCGCCCAGCAATCCGCCGAGCATATCCCCCAATTGCTGACCGAAACTCGTTAGGCCGCCTCCGAAGTCGGGCATTCCTCCGCCGAGCGAGGGCACCGGCGAAGCGGCCGCCGGCTGCGTGACGGGAGGTTCGGTCGGGACCGGCGGCGCGGGTGGCGCCGGCGCAAGTGGTGGGCTCGGAACGGATGCGCCCCATCCGGCCGGCACGACGGGAGCCGGTGGAGTCGGGTTTGCCGCAACCACCGCCCCCGGGGTTGCGGGGACACTTCGCGCCGCGGTTTCGCCGACACCCGCCGTCGGGGTCTCGCCGACACCCGCCGCCGACGGCGCCCACACCGGTCCGAGGTCGCCGGGAATCTCGAACGTCGCGCCCGCCTCGGATGCGAGTTCTGCCGCCACGGCCTCGTAAGCCGCGTTGATCGCGTCGGTGGCCGCCCGCATTGCCTCGAGCCACTCGCCGCCGATCACCGTGTCCACGAACGGCTTCACCTCCTGGTCCACCAACTCACTGGCGACCGCCCGATCGCCGGCGCCCGTGGTGACAGTGTGCGCTGCCGCCAACCAGTCCGCGCGTCTGGCGCGCACGCTGTCGCCGATGGCCAGCACCTTCGACACTTTGTCGTCCACCGCCCGCCACAGCCGCTCACGCAGATCGGCCAGTGCGACTGCCGCGGTCCGGACGGCCGTCGCAGCGACCGTCGCCGCTTCGGCATGGCTGCGCAGGAACTCTCGCGAGGCATTCGCGCCCAGACCCTGCCACGCGTTCGTCAGCGCGGCCCGCTGAGCTTCTTGGCGTGCGAGCGTATCCTCGGCCGCCGCCGCGGCGGCTTGCAGTGCGGCACAGTCCGCTTCGAGAGCGCTCAGGTCCATACCGTTCTCGGCTGCATACCAATCGTGTAGCTGCCCGGGATGCGTCGTCAGATCTCGATGCCGGTAGCCCAGGCTCTGGCATGCCAGAACGTACTGCGTGACATCGCCGACGCCGGGTGTGCCATCGGCCAATCGCGCTGCAGCGTCGAAGGTTTCGCCCATGTCAGCCCAACCGGTCGGCAGCGCGCGCGTCGGCTTCGGCGTACCGGTCGATGCAGGTGCGAAGCGCGACGGCGATCTCGGCCGAGGCACGTGACCATCGCCGCAACTGATTCACCACGTCGTCGACCGCCGACCGCACCGCGTCACCACCCGCGGCATACGATCGGCCTGCACCCGCCCCGTCGAACGCCAGGCCGCTCAGATGTGTTCGCACGGCGGCGTCGAGGGCGTCGGCCGCGCCCTGGTACTGCCGTGCGACGCTCAATAAGGCGGCGGCATCGACGCGAGCCGCGTCCGTTCCTCCCATGTATGGGTTGGACGCGCGGCGACCGCGACCGGTTCCACTCTCAGCGTTGCGCGCTGACCTGCTCGGCCACCCGCACGGCCAACTGCCGGGCGGTGTCTTCGTCGGCCGCTTCCACCATCACCCGCACGACTTGCTCGGTTCCCGACGGGCGCAGCAGGATTCGACCCGTGTCGCCGAGTTCGGCTTCCACCTCGGCAACGGCGGTGCGGACCGACGGCGCGTCGGCGACGGTCGCCTTGTCCGCGACCGCGACGTTGATCAGAACCTGAGGCAGCGTGCGCATCGGCTCGGCGAGCGCGGCGAGCGGGGTGCGCGTCTGCGCCATCCGCGACATCAACCGCAATCCGGTGACGATGCCGTCGCCGGTCGTGCCCCACGCCGGCATCACGATGTGGCCCGACTGTTCACCCCCGAGCGAATATCCCCCCGCGCGCAGTTCCTCGAGGACATAACGGTCCCCCACGCTCGTCGTGCGGACCTCGACCCCGGCCGCGCGCATCGCCAGGTGCAGGCCGAGGTTGCTCATCACCGTCGCCACCAAGGTGTTCGACGCCAGCTCTCCACTCTCCTGCAGAGCGAGGGCGAGGATGACCATGATCGCGTCGCCGTCGATCACGCGCCCGTGCGCGTCGACGGCGAGGCACCGGTCGGCGTCGCCGTCGTGTGCGAGGCCCAGGTCGGCTCCATACGACACCACGGCGGATCGCAGGATCTCCATATGCGTCGAGCCGCAGCGCTCGTTGATGTTCAGCCCGTCGGGGTCGGCATTGATCGTGATGACGTTGGCGCCCGCGGCGCGGTAGGCCTGCGGTGCGGCGGCCGAGGCGGCACCGTTGGCGCAGTCGACGACGACGGTGAGCTGGTCCAACCTGGTCGTGACGGCCTTGCTGACATGCCGCAGATACCGGTCGAGGGCGTCCGCGGCGTCCACCACCCGACCGATCCGGGCGCCCGTGGGCCGGTCTCCGGGCCCCTGGTGCACCAGTTCCTCGATCCGGTCCTCGGTGGCGTCGTCGAGCTTGTGGCCGCCGGGGCCGAAGATCTTGATGCCGTTGTCGGGCATCGGGTTGTGCGAGGCGCTGATCATGGCGCCGAAGTCCGCGTCGTAAGCGCTGGTCAGATAGGCCACGGCCGGGGTCGGCAGTACGCCGACGCGCAGCGCGTCGACGCCTTCGCTGGTCAGTCCCGCGATGACGGCCGCCTCGAGCATTTCACCGCTGGCCCGCGGATCGCGGCCGACAACGGCCACCCGCCTGGCGTGCCCACCGGCGGTGGCCAACCGTCGCGCCGCCGCCGAACCGAGGGCCAGAGCCAGTTCGGCGGTCAGATCCCGGTTGGCGACGCCGCGCACTCCGTCGGTGCCGAACAGTCGAGCCATGCCGACAAACTTCTCATAAATGGCCGCTTCAGGGCCAACCGCGCGTGTCGTGGGTCGTGCCGTCGCCCAATCGGTACCCAGACGCGACTCACCGCCCGCATCCGGTCGGATGCGGGCGGTGAGGGTGCGGTCTTAGCTGCCGTTGTTCTCAACGGTCGGGGCCGTCGGCGAGGTCGTGGGCGCCTCGGACGTCGGCGTTGCCTCCTGCTGCTCGGCCTGGCCCGGTGCGTTCTCCGAGTGGCCGGGGCCGTTCTGCTGGATAGTGACGGTGCCGAGGTTGTTCGTACACACCCTCTTCTCGGTGCCCTCGGTGTCGGTGGCCTGCGCCAACGCGTTGACCGAGTTCACGTCGGTGTGGCACACGTCGGCGGCGATCTGCGCCGCGGCGGTCACGTCGACGTCGTGCAAAACGCCGGCGTTACCGATCGAAACGTTGACGCGGTTGTCCTGAGCCGTGTCCGGCTGCGCCATGGCCATACCCAGGCCGGCGGTGAAGAGCAGCGATCCGCCCATCACGGCGCCCGCGGTCAGTGTCTTCGCGTTCTTCATCAATTGCTCCTTCTCAGTCAGGAGACGACGGTCCGATCCCCCAACGAGGTGACTGGCTCGTACCGGTGGCAGTTGCGGTCTGCCGCGCGTGCAGCGCCGCCGCCTCCAGTCCCGGTGGGTTCACGACTGGCCGTTCAACGAAACCGGAACGCCGCGATTGTGAGATAGACCGCAGCGTGTTGAATACAAAAACCGCCGGTGTGCGGTGCACATCCGGCGGTTTCTGCGAATCGATCAGCGCTTGCTGTACTGAGGCGCCTTGCGGGCCTTCTTCAGGCCGTACTTCTTGCGCTCGATGGCGCGCGGGTCGCGGGTCAGGAAGCCGGCCTTCTTCAGTGCCGGCCGGTCCTCGGGCTGCACCAGAATCAGGGCCCTGGCGATCGCCAGACGCAACGCGCCTGCCTGACCGGAGGGGCCGCCACCGTCGAGGTGGGCGTAGATGTCGAAGCTCTCCAGCCGATCGACGGTGACCAGCGGAGCCTTGATGAGCTGCTGGTGGACCTTGTTCGGGAAATAGTCCTCGAGGCTGCGGCCGTCGAGGTTGAACTGGCCCGTTCCCGGAACCAGGCGAACCCGGACGACGGCCTCTTTGCGGCGGCCGACGGTCTGGATCGGACGGTCGATGAAGACCGGCTCCCGGGGCGTCGCCTCGGCGGCCGCCTCGGTCACGGCATCAGTGTTGGCTTCGGTGTTGTCAACGGTCGTCTCAACTGGCTGAGTCACTGCGCCACCTGCTTGATCTCGTATGGAATCGGCTGCTGGGCGGTGTGCGGATGCTCCGGCCCGACATAGACGCGCAGCTTCTTCTTCACCTGACGGCCCAGCTTGGTGTGGGGAATCATGCCGAGGATCGCCCGCTCGACGACGCGGTCGGCGTGCTTCTCCATCTCCTCACCGAGCGAGCGCTTGCGCAGACCGCCGGGGTAACCCGAGTGGCGGTAGAAAAACGTGCGGTCCGCCTTGTTACCGGCGATGGCGATCTTCTCGGCGTTGATGATGATGACGAAATCGCCACCATCGACATTCGGCGTGTATGTCGGCTTGTGCTTGCCGCGCAGCAGATTGGCTGCTGCAACGGCGAGCCGGCCGAGCACCACGTCGGTGGCGTCGATGACGTACCACGAACGTGTGGTGTCGCCCGCCTTCGGCGTGTACGTAGGCACAGCGCTACCTCTCCTCTATCGGGTTTCTGTCCCGGTGGCCCGGGGGCCGGTCAGGCGCATCCGGTGGGGTTGATCTCGGCGACCGACGTTGACCCGAGGACCCGTGCTTACCGCACGCCAACGAGGCAGCTTACCCGGGCGCGTCGCCGCAGGTCAAAACGGTGCATCGGCCCGAACCCGAGGGTAAAAGCCAACGCCGTCCAGAAACGTGTCGAAACATAGGGAAACCCCTGATTCATTTCCGTTTCCTGGCCCTTAGCGTCGTCGCGGGGGTTACAGCAAACCGGCTGTCTCACATCCGGAAACACAAGATCTCAATGGAGTGAAAAGGATTCGTGGCTTGATCGTTGCCGCATTCGTCGTCGCGGCAACCGCCGCTGGCGCCGCCACCGCGTCTGCGGACACCTACTACAAGAACTGCTCCGCTGCGCGCGAGGCCGGCGTGACACCGATCCTGCAGGGTCAGGACGGCTACGCCGAGCACCTGGACCGCGACGGCGACGGCATCGCCTGCGAGTAGTCGACGGTGTTGCGCCACCGTGGCCGCTCTCCTCGACCACGGTGGCGCTTACCGTGCGGTCCGTTGGCTCCCCTCCAGCCGGACCGCACAAGTCTCTTTCAGTCAGGCGCCCCACGCTCCTGCGGCACTGCGGTCGGTGGCGGCAACGTCGTCGGCGCCGTCGCGAACCGCGTTGCCGAGGCTGAACAGAATCTCGTTCAGCGCGCCTGCGGCTTGTTCCCACCGGGCCTGTTCGAGCCGGTACGCCTCGGCCGCCTGGCGGGTCCACACCTGCTGAAGCGGCGCGATCTGCGCACGCAGCTCCTCGAGGGCGCCGTTCAGCCGGGCAGAGGTGGCGTGGATCTCCTGCCTGACGGTGTATTCGATCTCGTCGAAGTTGTACGACAACACGTGATCCATCACGGCTCCTCTACAGGTTGTTGGCCACCGCGTCGATGCGGTGCGAATGGCTCTCGTTGGCTTCCCGAAGGGTCTGCTGGTTGAGCCGGATGGTCTCGGCGATCCTCTGTAGCGAGGCATGCAGCTTCAGCGACTCGGCATTCCATCGGTCGACGACGTCGCGGAAGCGGGCGGCCGCAACGCCGCCCCAGACCGACGGTGGCACGGCGGTCATCCGACCGATGAACGACTGCAGCATCGCGCGGATCTCCTCGTTGCGCGCGTCGGTCTGGCCGGCGACCGCGGCCATCAGATCGAAATCGGTGGTGAGCGAACCGCCTTGCGGTGTCGTCATCGGAATCCTCTCGTTGCTCGCTTCGGTTCTGACTGGTACGACGCACCGGGTGTCGGTCCGGTTCCACTGGATTCAAGAAATCGCGTGGGCGGATCTGATCGCCTGATCGCAGACCTCGCGGACCGTGGACTCGCGACCCGGTGCGCTCTGGCAGCCGATGGCGATGCGGACACCGTCATCGACCAGAACGGTCCATGCGACGTGATGGTCCGGGCGTAGTTCCCGGTAGGTGACGCCTGCTCGTCCGGCCGGCGTGCCGGCTGCGTTGAAGTCGACGAAGACGTCGTCGGGCTCACCTGCCAGGGCGCTTCGCAACGCGGCCGCAGTCTGTGCGAGGTCCGCTTGCGGCGGGCCCACGGACTGGGTGAGGTGAAGCGCGACGTCGGCGTCTGACGGCGAGGTGATCTGCGCGCGAGCCGAGCCGGGGCCGGATGTGATGTGCTGCACCGACCACGCGGCGGGCACCGTCACCTGAACTCGCCCCTCCATCAACAGGGTTGACGCGAAGTTCGGTTCCCGGTCGTCGTCACCACGCAGGGCGAACCCGCCACATATCGCTATCGTCGAGGCGACGACGATGGTCAGCACCGCAGCTCGTCGTGGCTGGTTCGGATCGCTTTCGGCGGCGCCGGCAGCGCGCGCGGGAGGTTCGGCTTCTGGTCGACGAACTGTGTCTTCGTGGGCGACGCGGACCTCGATACCGTTGCCGCGCAACCGTTCAGCGATCACGTCGGTCAGCGGTTCGAGGCCGGCCGGCGCGTCGATCAGCGCCGGCCCAGCGGGCCCGACCGCTGCGAGCACCCTGTTCGCCACTTCGTCGTCGACATTGGCGATGACGACGGCAGTGGCGGCGGGACGGGTGACAACCACCAACTCCGCGGCGATCTCGACGACGGTTGTGCCTATCTGCCGCTGGAGCACCGCGGTGCGCCGGATCACCTCGACGCTGGTCGCCGTCGTCGCTTCGCGTACGCGATCGATGCGTGCGCTCGGCCACCACGTCGGGCAGACGAGGACGACATGGTCGGCGCCGCCGGCCGCGGCTGCCATCAGCTGGGACCAGAGTTCGGGCGCGGGCACCGCCTCCTCGCCGACCAGTGCGAAATCGTCGTCGATGGCCTCCAACGCCGACGAGACCAGTTCGGAATCAAGCGGATTGGCTCCGCGTATCGAAGCCGGTCCGACCTCGACGACGGTGCGGCTCATGGCGTTTCCGCCCAGCCGACCTGGATCAGGCGTTCACCTTCGCCGCGCGTGATCAGCGTGGCGCGCCCCGGCGGCAGCGATGAGGGGCGGACCGAGCCCATCAGCACACCGTCGTCCGCGCTTGCGCTCATCATGACGCCGAGGCACCCGATCTCCCGCATCCTGGCGAGAAGTGGGTCGAACATCGCCCGCGCGGCACCTCCCGATCGGCGAGCGACGATGACATGCAGACCGAGGTCGGCGGCGTGCGGCAGGAAGTCGGCAAGCGGGGTCAGCGGATTGCCCGTCGATCCGGCCACCAGGTCGTAATCGTCGACGACGAGGAAGATTTCAGGCCCCGACCACCACGATCGGTCGCGCAACTGCCGTTGTGTCACGTCTTCGCCGGGCATGCGCGCCTCGAGCATCCCTAGGAGCTTGGGAACCCTCGCCGCCAGAGCCACCGGTGATGCGGCGTACCCGGCGAGGTGCTCGGTTTCCACGACGCCGAGCAGAGAGCGCCGGAAATCTACGATCTCGAGGCGCACCTGGTCGACGCGGTGAGTCCGGACGATCTCCTGACACACCACGCGCAGCAGAGAGGTCTTGCCACAGCCGCCTTCCCCGAGGACCAGCATGTTCATCTGCTCGGCGAAATCGACAGTCACAGGGGCTAACTCGTGCTCGTCGAGGCCGAGCACCATCGTCTCGGCCGGTTGCACGCAGCGCGCGACCAGTTCGGGATGTCGCACGAGCACCGGAAGCAGCTGGATGCGCGGGGCGAGGCAGCCGCGCCACCGCTGTCGGTGCCGCCCGACGGTTGCGGCCAACGCCTCGCCGAGCCCCTCGGTGCTGGGCACACCGTCAAAGCGCGGCAGCGCGATCATCATCTCGCACCCGTCGGCGGTGATACCCCGCCCCGGAGGGCAGTTGGTCAGCGCCCGGGCGCGGCGGCGGTCCATCTCCGACTCGGCCGGATCGCCGAGTCGCAGTTCAATGCGCGTCGCGATCTGATCCTTCAACGCGGGCCGCAGTTCGGGCCACCGCGAGGCGGTGATCACCACGTGCACGCCGAATGCGAGTCCCTGCCCGGCTATCGCGGTGATCGGCGTCTCCAACTGTTCGAGCTCGCGACGCAGGTGAGCCCAACCGTCGACGACGAGGAAGACGTCACCGTGAGGGTCGCCGGCCGCAGCGGGATCCTGTGCGGCGCGACGGGTGCGATACTCGGCCATCGACCCGATTCCCATTGTCCGGAAAACCTTTTCCCTCGACCGGATCAGTGATTCGATGACGGCGACCGTGCGACGGCACAGGTCCGTATCGGCTCGACCGGACACCGCACCGACGTGCGGCAGATCCGCGAGGCGCATGAGCGCCCCACCCCCGAAATCGATTATGTACAGCGAGATGTCTTCGGGGCTGTGCGCCTCCGCGAGGGCCAGCACCAGCGTTTGCAGGGCCGTCGACTTGCCCGACTGAGGAGCGCCGACGATGGCGACGTTCCCCGCGGCCATCTGCGCGACGAGCAGATCGCGGCGTTGGTCGAACGGACTGTCCACCAGACCCATCGGGACACTGAGCGAATCCTTCGCCGCTGTCGACATGATCAGGTCGAGCGTCGGAGGCGCGGCGAGCGGCTCCAGCCACACCCGGTGCGCGGCGGTCCCTCGGTCCGCGGCTCGATCCAACACCGCGTCGAGGAGGGCCGGTGCATGTTCGGCGTGCTCGTCATGGTCCGTCGGCGGTGTGGCGGTGAAGATCATCGGCACCGCAATGTCGCCCCCGTCCTCGGCGTTGGGTCGAGGACAGGGTCCGGAGACGAACGCCGTCTGGAACCGGATCAGGTCCCCGGCGGCCGTCTTCAGCAGGGCCGCGCCGGGCCTGCCGGGCAGCGTGTGCGCATCGGGCACACCCAGTACGGCTCGGGACTCGCCGGCGGAGAACGTCTTGAGGCAGATCCGATACGACAGGTGGGTGTCCAGACCGCGGAGCCTGCCCTCGTCGAGTCGCTGACTGGCCAACAGCAGGTGGATGCCCAACGACCGGCCCAGCCTGCCGATTGCGACGAACAACTCGGCGAAGTCGGGGTGCTGGGCGAGCAGCTCGGAGAACTCGTCGACGACGATGAACAGCGCGGGCAGCGGCGGCAGGCGAGCGTCATTTGACCGAGCCCTGGCGTAGTCCGCGATGTTGACGAAATTGCCTGCCGCACGGAGTAACTCCTGCCTGCGGTGGATTTCCCCGGCCAGCGCGTCGCTCATCCTGGCCACGAGGTGGGCTTCGCGTGCCAGGTTGGTGATCACGGCCGCCACGTGTCGAGACCGTTCCACGCCGAGAAACGTCGCTCCGCCCTTGAAGTCGACGAGGATGAAGTTGAGCACCTCTGGCGGGTGTGTCGTGATCATGCCGAGCACCAGCGTGCGCAGTAGCTCGGATTTTCCGGATCCCGTAGCGCCGACGCAGAGACCGTGGGGGCCGATGCCGTTGCGGGCGGCCTCGTTGATGTCGATCAGAACCGGCGTGCCGTCGTCCGCGACGCCGATGGGTACCGGCCGCACCTGTCGGGTTTGGGACCACACCTTTTCGGGCGTCAGCCGGTTCGGTTGGTCGATGCCCATCAGGTCGAGCCAGCCACGGACCGCCGACATGCGGTGCGTTCCACCGGCGGGTGCGGCGTCGGACCCGTGGGCCGCCAACTGTCGCGCACACATCGTGGCCTGCGTCAGGGTCAGCGAGTCCGGCTCGCAAACCGTCTCACGGCGGTCACCGATGCGCACGGTCAGGTGCTCGCCGTCAACACGCAGACACGCCACGGATTCAACCGGGTCGGCTCCGATCGCGAGGACCGTGACGCCGCTCGTCTCCGTCAAGACCTCGCCGGTCCGGCTTCCCTCCGCGACCACCACGAGGTGCCTACCGGTAGGACCACCACGAGTGCGAGATGAATGCTCGTGGTGCGGCAGCCATTTGAGCCACTCCCAGTCCTGACACGTCTCGTGATCGGTGACCGCCGTTATCGCCACCTGGCGAGGGTCGTGATGTGTCGCGAGTTGGCACACCATCGCTCGCACAAGACCGCGTGCAGAATCGTCATCGCCGCACACCGCGATGACGCCATGTTGTCGGAGCGCGACCGTGGCCGGTGATCGCGGCACGACCGAGCGCTGCCGGATCAGCGTGCGCACCGCGGACACCGTCACCGGATCCCGATCGTCGAGCGCGCCGAGGTCCGGCTCCACCAACGGGGTGCACAACGTCTGCGCACCGACGCCGACCCGGACGCAGCAGAAGTCGTCATCGTCGCGGTCCGCTCGCACCGTTCGCCGGTTGCCCGCCGACGCCCACAGCGACTCGGGTGCCGGATGGCGCGAATACTGTTGGCGGCGTTGCTCGACGGCCGCCGCCACCACCTCATCGTCGAGCCCGTCGAGATAGCGCAGATAGCTCCGCCGATTGCGGTCGATCTCGGCGGATCGGTCCGCCCCGCCGCGGGCTCCGTACAGCATCGTGCCGAGCACCGACATGACCATCATCACCGGAAAGAATGCGAACATCGGCGTCCGGTTCGCGCTGGCGCCTGAGGTGAAGTACACGGCCATCATGCCGACCGCTGCGACGAGCATGGCCAGCGGTAGCAGCCGTGCGACCGGGTTGGTCGAAGGCGCTTTCGGCAGCGCTGGCGGCGATTTCACCACGACGCCGAGTGTTTTCGCAGATGAGTTCATCGAGAGATGAGACGCGGCCGGGATCCGTTCGGTTCCATCCACAGCCGACCAAACAAGTGTCGAGGCCCCGTCGTCGGCGGCGTTACGGTAACCACACGGGCACCGTAGGGGGGATGCGATGGCTGGTTCAGGCTGCCGAGTGAGCATTCACGTCGATGGGGCGGATACGGCCCAGACTGTGGATCTGGCGCTTCCCCGCCGGGCCTACCTGGGCGACATGCTCCCGTCGATCGTCGAGCTGGTTCAGCCCGATCACCGGGAGGCCCAAGAGCGGTGGCGGCTACACCGAATCGACGGATCGGCGCTGGACGAGTCACTGACGTTGCCCGACAACCAGGTCCGCGACGGAGAGGTGCTGTGGCTCAGCGCCGAGGACGTTCCAGACCCGGTCTTCGCCGACCGCGATGCCACTCGCACGGTGACCAGGCGGCAGCCCGCGACCAGTGGTGTTCCGCGCATACTGTGCGTGACCGGCAGCGTGGTCGCTGCGGGAATCGGCGGTATCGCGCTCTTGTGGTCGGCCGGCCCAGCTGGCCGCACGCTTCCGGTTCTCATCGGCGCCACACTGACCTGCGCCGCGGTCACCGCCGCCGCCATCAGTGGGCGTACGCACTCGGAACCGTTGCTGTGCACCACATTAAGCGTGATCGCGGTGATGACGGCGGCGGTGACGGGTGCCGTCGCGGTACCTGGCGGCCCGCTCGCCGCGCATCTGCTGCTTGCTTCCTCGGCGGCGTTGGCCACCGCGGTGGTCTCGTTGCGCCTCAACGGTCGTGGTCTTGTGCCGCTCGCCGCGATCGCCACCACGTCACTGCTGTGCACTGCGGCCTCGGCGGCCTCGGTCGCATGGCGCCTCGGTGGGACGGCTTCGGGCGCGTTGCTCGCGGCCCTGGCGCTGGCGACGCTGAGTCTGGCCCCGCGGCTGGCCATTGCGCTCACCCGCATCGGCCCCGCCCCGCCCGACGACGACTTGGATCGTCTTCCCGACTGTGTTGAGGAGAGCGAGGCGGCGCGTGCCCACGACCTGCTGACCGCGATGGCCGCCGGCGCATCGATCGCCGCGGCCATCGCCGCCGTGTCCGTTGGCTTCGGTTCCCTCGAGGCGCGCGAGTTCTCCGTGCCGGCTGCGGCGTTCGACGGTGTCGTCGGTGCCGCGCTGTTACTGCGCACCCGTACTCATATCGGGACCGCGCGCCGCGCCGCGTTGGCAGCGAGCGGCTTCGTCGCGCTCACAGCGGCGTTCGTGGTCCTCGCAGTAGCCTTTCGGCAGCACGCCCACTGGTTGGGGGCTCTGGCGGCTGTGGCAGGCACCGGACTTCTGATCCCGCTCCTGCGCTTCACACCCGGCCTGGCGGCGCGCCGCGCTGCCGAACTGACCGAGTACGCGGCATTGGCGGCCGTGGTACCGCTGGGCTGCTGGATCGCCGGCGTCTTCGGCCTCGTCCGCAACCTGGCGCTGACGTGACACCGCTCATTCGTATCATCGTCGCCACCGCATTCGCCTCGGCTCCGCTGATCGTCACCCCCGAGGCGGCCGCGATAACACCGCCGCGCGTCGATGATTCGCTGCTTCCCCACTCGCAATCGCCGGCACCGCCGCAACCCACCGAGCAGACGGACCCATGCACGATCGCACAGAAGGCCACCCCCGGCGGCGATCCCGGCGGCCAACTGCGCGAGCTGGATCTGCGGTCGGTCTGGCAACTCACCAGAGGAGCCGGTCAGAGCGTCGCGGTGATCGACACCGGTGTCTCGCGCCACCGACTGTTGCCTCGCCTGGTGCCCGGCGGCGACTACGTGTCCAGCGGCGACGGCACCGACGATTGCGACGGCCACGGCACGATCGTCGCGGGGATCGTCGGCGCCGCACCGGATTCGGCTACCGCCGACGCGTTCAGCGGTATCGCACCCGAGGCCACGATCATCGCCATCCGCCAGTCGAGCACGAAGTTCAGCGCCGAAGATGCCAGGGGAACATCCGGTTTCGGCGACGTGGACACCCTCGCTCGCGCGGTCCGCACCGCGGCGGACATGGGCGCCACCGTGATCAACGTCTCGACCGTCGCCTGTGTCACCGTGGGCACGGCTTTGGACGACGGACCTCTGGGCGCCGCATTGGCGTATGCGGTCGACGTGAAGAACGTCGTGGTGGTGGCCGCCGCGGGCAATGCCGGCGCGCCGGGACAGTGTGAGCATCAGAATCCGGCCCGACCGGGACGACCGGACTGGGACGACGTCAAAGCGGTGGTGAGCCCGGCCTGGTACGACGACTACGTCTTGACGGTCGGATCGGTCGGACCGAGCGGTGCGCCTTCGGAGTTCACGTTGGCGGGTCCCTGGGTCGACGTCGCCGCTCCCGGGGAGCGGGTGGTGTCGCTGGATCGCGCTGGCGACGGGTTAGTCGCCGCGCTACCCACATCCGCCGGTGAGAAGCCGCTCGCGGGAACCAGTTACGCCGCACCCGTTGTCAGCGGGATCGTTGCGCTGCTGCGGTCACGTTCGCCGCAGTTGACCGCCCGGGAGGTCATGCGTCGTATCGAAGACACCGCGCGGAACCCGGCCGGCGGCTGGAATCCGCTCGTCGGTCATGGCGTCGTCGACACCCTTGCCGCGGTCACCGGCGGCGCCACCTTCCCCACCGAGCCCGGCCACCCGACGGTGGTGTCGCTGTCGCGACAGCAACCACCGGACGGACACGCGGCGCGGACCGCCACCCGCGGAGCCATCGTCTGCCTGGCGGTCGTAGGCGTCATCGCGATGACGTTGTCGGTGAGGCGGTTACGTCGGCCCCACTCCCCCGCTCGCGACTGACGCGGCCTCGACACTCAGCTCCGGCCCGCGCGGCAGTCGCGCCAACAAGGGCCACGGCGCCGGCAGCGGATCGCCGGTCAGCCCGAGTCGCTCGGCCGTCTCCTGATCCCGGATGCCGAAGACCACCCCGGCGTCGTTCACCAGGAAAAGCGTTCCACTTCGTGCACCGTCACCAGTCACGCCCGCCGCGCGCACGTACGCGCTGCGACCCCCGCTCATCGCGAAGGCGTCGATTCGGGGCCCTTCGGCGTCGGCGTGCGCCAGCTGCGCCGGCCGCAGCTCAACGCTGTCGGGTATCGCGTCGCCCGCGAGGGTTCCCGTGACGACCGATTCGGAGACCGCTGACCACTGCCACCGCGCGCATACGACCGGATCGGTTGCGGCACCGGCACGTTCGGGGAACTGTCCGACGGGTAGCTCGTCAACCACAGGGACGGTGCCGATCGCGCCGGGCTCGACAGTGACGATCTCGTGTGCGGCCTGCGGCTGGGTGAACCGGATGAGATCGGCCGCCACGATGCCGATCCGCTGCACTCCCGTCCTCAGTACCACGTAGTGCTGCGACGACTCGGCATGCGGCACACGGATCACGGCGCCGACCCGCAGTCCGTGCAGCGGCGCCGGCGCGGGCGCTCCGGCGCCGCGGATGGCGGGCGCCGCGAGTTCGGGCACCTCCGGCACGGTGTTGAGCAAGGTGCGGGTGACCGGCCGTGGCGCAACGCCGTCGAGTTCGAGCGCACGCACCACGGCCGGATTACGCAGATCCACTTTCGCGCGCCGCCCATCAAAGAGCAGATACGTCGTCGCCGCACCTTCCCCCGCCGCGCTCACCAGGACGCTTGCCGCCGCGGCGCGCTTCTCGTCGGCGGACCCCACCAGCACCGTCGCCATCGACGAATCACCCTCGCACACAAGCCATCCCGACTTGTCCTGCGTCAGCGGCGCGCCGATCATGTCAGGGGCGCCCGGGATGCCGAGCGACGCACCCCTCGAGGCCCGGTCGACGGCCGACGCGCTGACGAGCCGGGGTTTGGCCGCCGAAGCGGTGATCAGCCGGGCCGAAGCGAGGTTGGGGACCGGGTGCAGATTGTGGTCGATCCGCACGTAGAGGGCGCCCGTGTCGCGCACCATCACGATCGGAGCGTCACCGAGTCCGCCTCTGGGCTGGAGAAACGCCAGGACGGCGGCCACCCCGAGCCCGATGACTGCCAGAACCGAGCCGACCGACAACGAAAGTGCCTGCGCGCGCATCGGATCGTCGAGCATCTGCACGTCGCCGCGGACGAGGGCATGCTGCATGCGCCGCAGCAAGAAGCGGTGTCCGCTGGTCTGCAGTCTGGTGGTCGATCGCCCCGTCATCACTCCCCCGCCGAAAGCCTAAGGCCTGCGGGGAGCCCACACCGTCACCGCTTTCGGCCGTGCTCCATGGCTCGACGCTCCCGGTACGCCGCCACGTGTTGGCGGTTGCCGCAATTGCCGGTGTCGCAGAACTTGCCCGACCGGTTGCGGGACATGTCGACCAGCACCGCGTCACAGTCTGACGCCGCGCACATCTTGAGGCGGCGCAGCTCGCCGATACGGATCAGGTCGGCCAGCGCCATCGCCATCTCCGCGCCCATCCGCTGCCACAGCGGGTCGTCCACCGACGCGAGGTGCAGGTGCCACTCCGGCATCTCCGGATGCCGAGTCAGCCACGGCGAGGCGTTGGTGTCGGCGAGCAGTGCGTTGACCTGAGCCACTGTGCTCTCCTCATCCTCGGCGACCGCCCAGATCCTGCCCAGGCGGTCGCGAAGCCGATGAACCGACTCGAGTTCCTCGGCGTCGCGGTCACGGCGGCCCGTCCAGCCGAAGCTGTCGAGATAGGTGTTCAACGCCGCCATGTCGCCCAGCCGTTCACCGTCGACGCGATCGCTGTTGATGAGCTCACACGCGGCCCGCAAGGTGAGCTCGGTGTCATGACTGAAAAGCATTTGACTCATGACGCCTCTCGCCGTTAAATGTCAGGAGCGTAGATTATTTTACTCCTTACATACCCTCGGAGGTCGACCATGGCCGTGACGGCATCGGGCACGCGGCCCGCTGCCGACCACTTCCGGATCGGGCTGATGCTGGCGGTCGGTTCGGCGGTCGCGTTCGGCTCTTCGGGCCCCTTCGCGAAGGCGCTGATGACCGCGGGCTGGAGTCCGACCGCCGCGGTCGTCGCCCGGCTGGCGGGCGGCGCGCTGGTGATGGCGATTTTCGCCAGCATCGTCAGGCGCGGGTGGGTTCGCGAAGCGCTGCGCCACCCGACGACGGTTCTCGCCTACGGCGTCGTCCCGATCGCGGGTGCGCAGCTGTTCTACTACAACGCCGTCGCGCACCTGTCCGTCGGCGTCGCGCTGCTGCTGGAGTACACCTCGCCGGTCATCGTCGTCGCCTGGGTCTGGGCCACCACACGCCGTCGCCCGACCACCCTGACCCTGGCCGGTGTCGGGCTGGCGATCGCCGGGATCATGCTGGTGCTCGACGTGTTCTCGGGCGCGCACATCAACGTTGTCGGCGTGGGCTGGGGGCTGGCGGCCGCCGTCTGCGCAGCCGGATATTTCCTGATGTCGGCCAACGCCGGCTACCCGGGCCACAGCGACGGAATCAACCCGGTCACACTGGCCGCGGCGGGGCTGATCGTCGGCTCGGTCGCGGTCACGCTCCTCGGACTGACGGGGATCATGCCGTTGACGTTCACCGCCGCCGACACCGTCATCGCCGGATACACCACCTCGTGGATCGTGCCGGTCATCGCCCTGGGCGTCATCGCCACCGCGGTGGCCTACACGCTGGGCATCATGGGCATCGCCCGGCTGCGGCCACGCTTCGCATCGCTGGTCGGCCTTTCCGAGGTGATGTTCGCGGTGCTGGCGGCCTGGATCCTGCTGGGCGAAGCGATCACCCCCACGCAGGCGGTCGGAGGTGCCATCGTCCTGGGCGGCCTGGCGCTGGCACGAGCAGGCGACCGTTCCGAAGCGGTTGCCGAGACGACGTGGCCGGACGGCCCACCCGGGGAGTCGTCCGTGCGAGCGAACTGTTAGCCCGCAGACCCCTTGGTATGTGAGTATGTCCGCGTGACTTTGCTGCGCGAGACGGCCCGAGCGGCGGCCGCGGTTGCCGCAGTCGCCGCACTCGTCGGCGGCGCGGCCCCGCTGGCGGCCGCCCAGCCCGGCCCCCCACCCGGCCCCGTCAGCCCCGGATACGGTTCCGGCGCCACCCCCGGGCCGGCGGCCACCAGCCCCGGATACGGATCCTCGAGGTCCTCGTGCAGCGATATCGAGGTGATCTTCGCTCGCGGCACCGACGACACCCCCGGCCTGGGCACGCCGGGCACCGCGTTCGTCAACGCGCTGCGCGGCCTGACCGGAGGGCGCACCATCAGCACGTACGCGGTCGACTATCCCGCGTCATACGACTTCCTGGCCGCCGCCGACGGCGCGACCGACGCCACGAACCGCATCGCGATGCTGGCGCAGCAGTGCCCGAGCACCCGCATCGTGCTCGGCGGGTACTCCCAGGGGGCCGCGGTCGTCGACATGCTGGCGGGTGTTCCGCCGCTCGGCAACAAGATCGGCTCGATCGGTTCGGCTCCCCCGCTGCCCGGCAGCCTGGTGCCCAACGTCGCCGCCGTCGCGGTGTTCGGCAACCCGGCGACCAAATTCAACAACCCGATCACCAAGTCGGTGTTCTCCGGCCGCGCGATCGACCTGTGCAAGGACGGCGACCCGATCTGCTCCCGGGGGCGTAACCCGTTCGCCCACAACGACTACGTGACCGCCGGACTGGTCCAGGAGGCCGCGAACTTCGTCGCCGGCCTGGTCTGATCCCGCGCGGCGATATCATCTCGTCCCGTGGATTTCGCTCGCCTTCGTCGTCGGTTCGCCGGCGCCGCCGTCATCGCGGCAACCGGATTGACCCCCGCCCTTCTGGCGCCACCCCTCGCTTCGGCGCAGGACTGCTCAGACGTAACGGTGGTGTTCGCCCGCGGAACCGGTGAACCTCCCGGCATCGGCCGTGTCGGCCAGGCCTTCGTCGACGCGCTGCGCCCGCAGGTCGGGGACCGCACGCTGTCGGCCTACGGGGTGACCTACCCGGCCACCTACGACTTCGCGATGGCGGCCGACGGTGCCGCCGACGCAGCGGCGTTCGTCACCAACACCGCGCAGTCATGTCCGGACTCGCGCATCGTGCTCGGCGGGTTCTCTCAGGGCGCTGCGGTCGTCGATATGCTCGCCGGCATCCCGCCGCTGGGGAACCGGATCGGCGCGCTGGGCCCGGTGCTGCCACCGAACGTCGCGCCCAACGTCGCGGCCGTCGCGGTGTTCGGCAACCCGGCGACCAAGTTCGGCAACCCGATCACCTCGGCGCCGATTTTCGGTGGACGGGCGATCGACCTGTGCACCGACGGCGACCCGATCTGTTCCCGCGGCCGCAATCCGTTCGCCCACAGCGATTACGTCGGAGCCGGAATGGCGAACCGGGCTGCGGATTTCGTGGCGCGTCTGGTCTGAGGTCGCGGCAACCGCGGAGGATTACCTTCGTCGGCGTTGATTAGTTCCTATAGGATCGGCGGAGTGCAAAACGATCTTGTTCGCTGCTTGGGGCGCCGGGGAATGCTGCTCATCGGGGCGGTCGTCCTCGCGGTCGCGGGGCTGATCGCGCCCGTCCCGCAGGGCACCCATGGCCTTTTGTCCGTCGCCGCCGCGCAGTCTTGCCCGCAAGCGGAGCTCATCTTCGCCCGCGGTCGCACCGAGTCACCCGGTGCCGGCGTGATCGGCAACGCGCTCATCAGCGCGCTGCGCAACAAGACCGACAAGAACATCAACCTCTATTCCGTGAACTATCCGGCCGACTACGAGATCGACATCGGCGCCAACGACATGAGTTCACGGATCCAGGACATGGCGGCACGGTGCCCAGACACCCGGCTGGTACTCGGCGGATACTCGCTGGGCGCCGCGGTGACCGACGTCGTGCTGGCCGCACCCATCGCCGCGTTCGGGTTCGACAAGCCGCTGCCTCCGGGAATGGACCGCCACATCGCCGCGGTCGCACTGTTCGGCAACGGCATCGCATGGGCCGGGCCGATCACGAACTTCAGCCCGCTCTACGGCGAGCGCACCATCGAGTTGTGCCACGGTGCCGATCCGATCTGCAACCCCGCAGAGCCGAAGACCTGGGAGGGCAACTGGCCCGACCACGCGGCGCGAGCGTATGTGAACGCGGGCATGGTCAACCAGGCGGCCGACTTCATCGCGGCCCGGATCTAGTCGGGTCTAGTCGACCACCCGCAGGTCGCGGGTGACCTTCGTGCGCGCTTCGAGCTGATCGTCTGACGGGTAGTCGACGCCGACGAGGGTCAACCCCTGGGCAGGCGCTGCCGCGAATTGGCTGGACCGCCGATCGGCGGCCAACAAACTTGCGCACCAGTCGGGTTCGCGGCGGTGTTCGCCGACCGCCAGCAGCGCACCGACCAGTGACCGGACCATGGACCAGCAGAAGGCGTCGGCGCTGACATGCGCGGTGACGCGCGCCCCCTCACGCGACCAGTCCAGGCGCTGCAGGTCGCGGATGGTGGTGGCGCCGTCGCGGTGCCGACAGAATGCGGCGAAGTCGTGCAGCCCCAGTAGCTTCCGTGACGCCTCGGTCATCGCGTCCACGTCGAGCGGGCGCGGCCAGGCAGTGACAAAGCGCGCCTCGTGCGGTTCGACACCGTATGGCGCCGTCGACAATCGATAGACGTAGTGGCGGCGCAGCGCGGAGAAGCGGGCGTCGAAACCGGCGGCGGCACGCTCGATGTCGAGCACGCGCACATCTCGGGGCAGGAACCGGCCGAGCCGTCGCACCAGCGGCAGGAACTCGCTGTCGCCGGGACGCGTCGCACGCGGATAAGCGTGTGGCAGGGCCTCTTCGGGCACATCGACATGAGCGACCTGACCGGTGGCGTGCACACCGGCGTCGGTACGACCCGCCCCGCGCACCACCACCGCGGTGCGGAACACCGTCGACAGCGCCTCCTCGAGGACACCGGCCACGGTGCGCTGTCCTGTCTGGACCGCCCAGCCGGCGAACTCGGTTCCGTCGTAGGCGATGTCGAGCCGAAGACGAACGAGCCCGCCACCGGATTCGATGGCGGGCTCGCTCATGACGTCCTCAGGACTTGTCGTCATCCTTATCGGCCTCAACCTGCGCAGGCTCGTCGGCCGAAGCCTCGGCCTCAGCGCCCTCGGACGACTCGGCCTCGCTCGATTCGGTCCTGGCCTCCTCGACCGATTCCTCCTCGGTGGGGCCCTCGGCGGCCTCGGGCACGACCGCGGCCTGCGGGGCCGACGCGGCCGCGACCGGCTGCTCGGTCTTCTGCGCGCCCGCGGCACCGGATCCGACGTCGCCGCCGGAGCGGCTCCGGCGTGCACGGTTGGCTTCCGAGGTCACCGTCTTCTCCCGCACCAGCTCGATGACCGCCATCGGGGCATTGTCGCCCTTGCGGTTCTCGACCTTGATGATGCGGGTGTAGCCGCCCTCGCGGTCGGCGTAGAACGGGCCGATCTCGGCGAACAGCGTGTGCACGATGTCCTTGTCGCGGATCTTCTTCATCACCTCACGCCGGTTGTGCAGCGTGCCCTTCTTGGCGTGCGTGATGAGCTTTTCCGCATAGGGACGCAACGCCCGTGCCTTCGGCTCGGTGGTCTTGATGCGGCCGTGCTCGAAGAGCGAGGTGGCCAGGTTGGCCAGCAGCGCCTTCTGGTGCGAGGACGACCCGCCGAGGCGAGGGCCCTTGGTGGGCTTGGGCATTGCGACTATCTCCTATGTGGGGCCGACCCCCGTATCAGGTAGGGCCGGGACGGACTCTGTTGTTTAGAGCTGTTCGGTTTCGGCGTAGTCCTGGTTGTCGTCCAGGTCGTAGCCGGCATCGCTGTTCCAGGTGCCGGTGGCGACGTCGTAGCCGGCGACCTCGGACGGATCGAACGAGGCCGGGCTGTCCTTGAGCGACAGGCCGAGCTGGTGCAACTTGATCTTCACCTCGTCGATGGACTTCTGGCCGAAGTTGCGAATGTCCAGCAGATCGGACTCCGTGCGTGCGACCAGTTCGCCCACGGTGTGCACACCCTCGCGCTTGAGGCAGTTGTACGACCGCACCGTCAGGTCCAGATCGTCGATCGGGAGCGCGAAGCTGGCGATGTGATCGGCCTCGGCCGGGGAGGGCCCGATCTCGATGCCTTCGGCCTCGACGTTGAGTTCCCGTGCCAGACCGAACAATTCGACCAGCGTCTTGCCCGCGGATGCGAGCGCGTCACGCGGCGTGATCGAGTTCTTGGTCTCGACGTCGAGGATCAGCTTGTCGAAGTCGGTGCGCTGCTCGACGCGGGTGGCCTCCACCTTGTAGGTGACCTTGAGCACCGGCGAGTAGATCGAATCGACAGGGATGCGGCCGATTTCGGCGCCCGAGGCCTTGTTCTGCACGGCCGGCACGTAGCCGCGACCGCGCTCGACGACGAGCTCCACCTCGAGCTTGCCCTTGTCGTTGAGGGTGGCGATGTGCATCTCGGGGTTGTGCACCGTCACGCCCGCGGGCGGAACGATGTCACCCGCGGTGACCTCACCCGGCCCCTGCTTGCGCAGGTACATGGTGACCGGCTCGTCCTCTTCCGACGAGACGACCAGGCCCTTGAGGTTCAGGATGATGTCGGTGACGTCTTCCTTGACTCCGGGCACCGTGGTGAACTCGTGCAGCACTCCGTCGATGCGGATGCTGGTGACCGCCGCGCCCGGGATGGACGACAGCAGCGTACGCCGAAGCGAATTGCCAAGGGTGTAACCGAAACCCGGCTCCAGCGGCTCGATGACGAACTGGGAGCGGTTCTCGGCCTTGACATCTTCGGACAGTGTGGGGCGCTGAGAAATCAGCATGTGTTTCTTCCTCCTCTACGGCACCCGCTATTTGATGCCGCAAATCCCTACCGCCATCCGGGCGGCGGGAAGCCTTACTTCGAGTACAGCTCGACGATCAGCTGCTCGGACAGCGGCACGTCGATCTGCGCGCGCTCCGGCAACTGGTGCACCAGGATGCGCTGACGCTCGCCGACGACCTGGAGCCACGACGGGATCGGGCGGTCGCCCGCGGTTTCCCGTGCGATCACGAACGGATCGGTGTTCAGCGACTTTTCCTTCACGTCGATGATGTCGTACTGCGACACCCGGTAGCTCGGGATGTCGACCTTGACACCGTTGACCAGGAAGTGACCGTGGCTGACCAACTGCCGCGCCATCCGGCGGGTGCGGGCCAGGCCTGCGCGGTAGATGACGTTGTCCAGCCGGCTCTCCAGGATGCGCAGCAGGTTGTCACCGGTCTTGCCGGGCAGCCGGTTGGCCTCCTCGTAGTAGCGACGGAACTGCTTCTCCATCACGCCGTAGGAGAAGCGGGCCTTCTGCTTCTCCTGCAGCTGCAGGCGGTATTCGCTTTCCTTGATCCGCGCGCGACCATGCTGGCCGGGCGGGTAAGGGCGCTTCTCGAACGACTGATCGCCGCCGACCAGGTCCACGCCGAGGCGGCGGGACTTGCGGGTCGCGGGTCCGGTGTAACGAGCCATTGTCTGTTTCTCCTCGTCCTACTAGACCCGGCGCCGCTTCGGCGGACGGCACCCGTTGTGCGGCTGCGGCGTGACATCGGCGATCGCGCCGACCTCGAGGCCGGCGGCCTGCAGCGACCGGATCGCGGTCTCGCGGCCCGAGCCCGGGCCCTTGACGAACACGTCGACCTTCTTCACGCCGTGTTCCTGCGCCTTGCGGGCGGCGTTCTCGGCGGCCAGCTGCGCGGCGAACGGTGTGGACTTACGCGAGCCCTTGAAGCCCACGTGCCCCGACGACGCCCAGGCGATGACGTTGCCCTGCGGGTCGGTGATCGTCACGATCGTGTTGTTGAACGTGCTCTTGATGTGCGCGGCGCCGTGCGGGACGTTCTTCTTTTCCCTGCGACGGGTCTTCTGCCCCTTCTTGGGGCCGGCCGCGGTCTTTTTGGCGGGTGGCATCGTCGATTACCTGGCCTTCTTCTTGCCGGCGATGGTGCGCTTGGGACCCTTGCGGGTGCGCGCGTTGGTCTTGGTCCGCTGGCCGCGCACCGGAAGTCCACGGCGGTGCCGCAGACCCTGGTAGCAGCCGATCTCGATCTTGCGGCGGATGTCGGCCTGCACCTCGCGGCGCAGATCGCCCTCCACCTTGAGGTTGGCTTCGATGTAGTCGCGCAGCTGGGTCACCTGATCATCGGTCAGGTCCTTGGTGCGCAGATCCCGGCTGATGCCGGTGGCGTCCAGAATCTCTTGGGAGCGGGTACGGCCGACGCCGTAGATATAGGTCAGGGCGATCTCCATGCGCTTATCGCGCGGGAGGTCGACGCCCACGAGACGTGCCATCAGGCGGTGTTCCTTCTTCTATGCGGAGGTCTTGTCCCAGTCCGTTCCCTCATATGGGGTCCGGCCTCCGTGCCGGACGTGACGAGCGGCGCTGATACGTCTTTTTGGCGCTGACGCGCCGGGCAGCTCAGTGGTACTGGGGTTTCGTCATTCAGTTGTGTCGGCAGCCGGCGGGTTCTAACCCTGCCGCTGCTTGTGGCGTGGATCAGAGCAGATCACCATGACCCGCCCATGCCGGCGGATCACCCTGCACTTATCGCAAATGGGCTTGACGCTCGGGTTCACCTTCACGGCTCGTTCGATCCTGTTCTTCTGGAGTGTCTGTTTTTTACTTGTACCGGTAAACGATGCGGCCCCGGGACAGGTCGTAGGGAGACAGCTCCACCACGACGCGGTCCTCGGGCAGGATGCGGATGTAGTGCTGCCGCATCTTGCCGCTGATGTGGGCAAGGACCTTGTGTCCGTTCTCCAGCTCAATGCGGAACATCGCATTGGGCAGGGGTTCGACCACTCGACCCTCGACCTCTATGGCACCGTCTTTCTTGGCCATTGTTTTTCGGAGATCCTCCGTGTCCTGATCGTTGGCGCCTTCCCGCCGCGAGCGGCGGATACTGCTTGCGGCGCAGCATTTGCTCCGACTACAGAACGTGAGCCAGTAGCCAGAAATTCCTGAACAGGGCACGCAAAGAGTCGGCGCGATCACCGCACCGTTGATCCATGGTACTCGCCCACCGGCCGCGCCCAAAATCGCGACGGAGGGCTCCGTCAACCCGTCGCCGTCTCGGGCCGGTCCGGTTCTGCGTCACTGCCGCGGACCAGGCCCGATTGCACCAGCGCGGCCGTGACGAACCGGTGCACGGGCCGGGACCTGAAGAAGCCGGTGTGCCCGCCGCGGTACCACTGGATATCGGGACGGCCCCAGTGCTCCCAGAGCCGGTCGATCTGCTCGCGAGGGTGGACCACCTGGTCGGCGATGCCCGCGTAGATGAAGCGCCCGCCCATCGGGACCTGTGGCAGCAACGACAGCGGCGAGATCATCCGGCCCAGCGGGGCGGCCAGCCTGATCGTCTCCATCCGCGGATCGTCGCTGTCCATGCCGGAGTGCCGCGCCAAAAGCCCGACCAGGTCTGCGACCGGCACGCCCAGCACCGCGCATTCCAGGTCGTCGTCGAGGCTGGCCACCAACGCCGCGATGAAACCGCCCAACGACAGGCCGTACACGCCGATCGGCGCTTTTGGCTGCTGCCGGCGGATCCACGACAGCAGGCTGCGGACGTCCCACACCGCCTGCGCGGTGGCGTGGATGTCGTCGAGGACGTCCTCGCCGGGGAACACCGCACCTTTCGGCAGTCCCTTGGCGCGCGGACCGTGCATCGGCAGCACCGGCATCACGACGTTGAGACCCAACTCCTCGTGCAGGTACCAGGCGCGGAAGATCGCCAGGTCGATCGCTGCCCGCCCCATCTCGGTGCCGTGGACACACACCAGCCACGGCCGCGGTTCGGGGTGGCGCAGCAGCAGACCGTAGCCGCGGGAGACGGCGCCATAACCCAGCCAGCGGTCGGCGCCCGGTTCGGCGGCGTCCGGCCGGTACCCGCTGCTCCAGCGCAACCGGTAATAGGAGCGGTTGCGGCGACGCACCGGTGAGACGTCCAAATCGCTGGGCGGCCCCGGCGCTGCGAAGAACGCCGTCGGATCGTCGAGGCATCCACGCTCTCCGTAGAAATCCAGCGCCGCCACCACTTCACCGTGGATCCGCTCGAACGCCCGCGGATCGCTGAGCGGACGCCGCGCTCGCAGTCCGAGCAGCACCACTTCGTCACGGAACGCCTCGGCGGCCAACGCGACCGTCGGCCGCACGGTCGGCGTCTGATCGCGGCCGTCGTGGAGGTAGTCGCGCCACGAGCGCGCGTAGTAACCGCCAGTTCTCGTCAGCGGTTGCACCGCATTGCGCAGCGGCGCCTGTATCCGCGGCACGGTGGGGCGGTGCGGAGTCCGTGCGTCGTTGTCGGCGCCGATGCCGATGTCGTCTGTTCCCACATCTCCGACAGTAGCCACGCGGTCGTCGTACCCGTAGTGCCATTGGTCACCTGTCAAAGCGTGCAATCGCGCTGAGGCTGAGCCGGATTCGGTGCAGGCCGCCCAGCGCCAAGTGGCGCTCACCACTGTGCAGGACAAATGTGGCGGCCCTTATACACGACCACGTCGTTCTGCCGCTTCGTCTGGCGCATAGGTGACTTCGGTCCCTAGCCATCACCGGTGGCCGGTGGCCCTACGAGAAGTGGTCAACGGCAGTGAACCCGGATCACATCTCGTGCTGGTGTCACCGACTGACTTCGGGCGGCTGCAACGGGGCGAGAAAGCCTCGGGCTGTTGGTCCTTCGCGCTCCGCCGAGAAGTGGGACGGACCGCCTTGTGGTGCGCGGCAGCGGCAGCGCGGTCGGGCATCCCTGGTTCGACATACCGCACTTCGTGATGGAGCAGAAGAGATGATGCGGGGCATAGCACAGCGCACCCTGCGAACCCGCAGGCGGGAAATCACCGAAGCGCTCAACCGGCACCCGTCAGGAAGGCGCTCTCGTCGACCCCGGGAGGTTTCGCAGAGCACCTGAGCGACTGACCCCGATATCGGCTGGACGTTGGGCGCATACTTGTACGCGATGACCGGCCCCTCGCCCCAGCCTCGTAAACCCGTCATTTTGAGCGTCGATGACGATCCGGCGGTGTCGCGCGCCGTGGCCCGCGATCTGCGCCGCCACTACGGCGAGGCGTTCCGCGTCGTGCGCGCCGAGAACGGCCCCGATGCGCTCGCGACGCTCAATGAACTCAAACTGCGTGGTGAGACTGTCGCGGTGTTCGTCGCCGACTACCGGATGCCGCAGATGAGCGGGATCGAGTTCCTCGAAGAGGCGATGGACATCTTCCCGATGGCCCGCCGCGTGCTGCTGACCGCATATGCCGACACGCACGCCGCGATCGACGCGATCAACGTCGTCGACCTCGACCACTACCTGCTCAAACCGTGGGATCCCCCGCAGGAGAAGCTCTATCCGGTGATCGACGCGCTGATCGAGGCTTGGCGCGAGACCGGAGATCGGGCGATCCCGCACACCAAGATCATCGGGCATCCGTGGAACGTGCGCTCGTCGGAAGTCCGGGAGTTCCTCGCCCGCAACCGGCTCTACTACACGTGGTTCCGAGCCGACGAACCCAAGGGCAGGAAGCTGCTCGACGCCGCAGGCCTCGACGGGCTGACCCTTCCGGTGGTGGTCACCGAACAGGGCGAGACGCTCGTCGCTCCGGACGACGCCGAACTCGGCGCGACGCTCGGCCTGTCGATCACGCCCTCGGAGGACTTCTACGATCTGGTCGTCATCGGCGGCGGCCCCGCGGGTCTGGCCGCGGCGGTCTACGGCGCCTCCGAGGGCCTCAAGACCGTGCTCATCGAGCGCACGGCCACGGGTGGGCAGGCCGGCCAGAGCTCGCGGATCGAGAATTACCTCGGCTTTCCCGACGGCGTGTCGGGGTCTCAGCTCGCCGAGCGCGCCCGCAGACAAGCCGAGAAGTTCTCCGCCGAGCTCATCACCGCGGCCGAGGTCAGCGCGCTAGAGATCGACGGCAACGCCCGCACCGTCCACCTGTCCGACGGCCGATCGATCGGGACGCGGGCGGTGATCCTGGCGATGGGCGTGGAGTACCGCCAGCTGCCCGCCGAGGGCTGCGCCGATCTCACCGGCGCGGGCGTCTACTACGGAGCCACCTCGTCGGTGGCCGCCGAGTGCGAGGACGAGGAGGTCTTCGTCATCGGCGGCGCCAACTCCGCGGGACAGGCCGCGATGTTCCTGTCGCGAACCGCGAAGAAGGTGAGCATCGTCTGCCGCCGCACCCTCGAGGATTCGATGTCCTACTACCTGATCCAGCAGATCAGGGCGACCGACAACATCCGCGAACTCCCGCACACCGCCGTGCACAAGGTCGAAGGCAACGGCCACCTGGAACGCATCTGCCTGCAGAACCTGAACACCGGCGAGCGCGAGGAACACACGTGCGGGCGCATGTTCATCTTCATCGGGGCCGAACCGCGCACCGACTGGGTGGAACAGGCCGGTATCGCCCGCGACGACCACGGATTCATCCTCGCCGGGCCCGATCTGCGCGACGTGGCCGGCTGGACGTTGGACCGTCCGCCGCATCACCTGGAAACAAGTGTGCCCGGTGTGTTTGTTACAGGAGATGTGCGTTCCGAATCCGCCAAGAGGGTGGCGGCCGCCGTCGGCGAAGGGTCGATGGCGGTGATGTTGGTGCACCGATACCTGGCGGAGGCGTGATGGGCGACAACGAGAACCAGTGCATACCCGATGAACTGCGCTCGCTGTTCCTGTTCGAGGCGCTCACCGACCGGCAACTACAGGTGCTGTGCGACAACGGCCATATCGCCACGTTCGAACCCGGTCCCGTGTGCACCGAGGGCGACCCGGCAACCTGCTTCTACGTGCTGCTCGACGGTGAACTGGTGATGTCGAAGCGCTCGGGCGGCGTGGACATTCAGACCAATCGCACGTCCCAGCGCGGGGTGTACTGCGGCGCGTGGTCGGCCTACGTCCCCGATGAGGAGCACCTCTATGAAGCCTCGGTCCGCGTCACGAGGCCGTCGCGCTTCTTCGTGCTCGACGCCGAGGCGTTCGCCAAGTTCATGCAGGCGGAGTTCCCGATGGCCGTGCACTTGCTCGAGGGGCACCGCGTCGGCGGCCGGCGTCAGAGCCAGATCCTCGGCCAGCGCGAGAAGCTGCTGGCGCTGGGCACGATCACCGCCGGCCTGACCCATCAGCTCAACAACCCGGCGGCAGCCGCCGCCCGCGCGGTGGCCGACCTTCGCGAAGGCGTCGGCAAGATGCGCTACAAGCTGGCGATGCTGGCCGACGGCAAGTTCACCCCGGAAGCGTTGCGGGTGCTCGTACGGATCCAGGACGAAGTCGCCGAGCAGGTCGCCAAGTCCAAGGCGCAGGAACTCACTGCGCTCGAGTTGTCCGACCGGGAAGAGCACATCGGCGACTGGCTGGAGGGCCGCGGCATCGCCAGCGCCTGGGACTACGCACCGACGTTTGTGGAGGCGGGTCTGGACCTCGACTGGCTCGAACGTGTGCAGGCCTCGATCGATGACGTCGACTGCTCGGCGACGCTGCAAAGCGCGTTGGGCTGGTTGAAGTACACGATCGACGCCGAACTACGGATGAACGAGATCGCCGACGCCAGCAAGCGGATCTCGGCGCTGCTGGCCGGTGCCAAGCAGTATTCGCAGATGGACCGCAGCGAGTATCAGGCCGCCAACGTCCACGAGCTGATCCACAGCACGATCAAGACCATCTTCGGCGACAAGGTAGGTAAGGACAAACCGGTCGCGCTGGTGTGGGAGAAGGACACCACACTGCCTCAATTGATGTGCTACCCAGGCGATCTCAACGAGGTCTGGACCAACATCATCGACAACGCCATCCAGGCGATGAACTATGAGGGCACGTTGACCATCCGCACGTCGCGCAAGGATGACGAGATGGTCCGCGTCGAGATCTGCGACGACGGCCAAGGCATCGCCGAGAAGAACATCGACCGCATCTTCACACCGTTCTTCACGACCAAGCCGTTCGGTCAGGGCACCGGCCTGGGGCTCGATCTCGCCCGGCGCATCATCGTCGAGAAGCACCACGGCGACATCCAGGTCACGTCCGCGCCCGGCGACACCCGGTTCGTCATCGATCTACCGTTGGTTGCGCCGGCCCCCGAAGCGCCGACCTCGGCGGAACTTCCCCTCACAGCCGGATAGCCGGATATCCCTTGGCCACCGAGAAGTTGGAGCGACCATGACGAAACCCGATCTCGGCAGGTACGGCGCGTTCGGCCATTACTCGATGTGGCAGAAGCTGAGCCCGGAGCAGCTGCGGGCCATCGAAGACCTCGGCTACGGGGCGATCTGGGCGGGCGGTTCGCCTGCGGCCGAATTGTCCTGGGTGGAACCGATTCTCGAGGCGACGAAGACTCTTAAACTGGCGACCGGCATCGTCAACATCTGGACCGCGGCCGCCGAGCCCCTCAGCGAGTCCTTCCACCGCATCGAGAAGACCCATCCGGGACGATTTGTGCTGGGTATCGGCGTCGGCCACCCCGAAGCCCACACCGAATATCAGAAACCGTACGACGCGCTCGTCGCCTACCTCGACAAGCTCGACGAGTACGGGGTGCCGAAGGACAGAAGGGTGGTCGCCGCGCTCGGTCCGCGGGTGCTCACGCTGTCCGCGCAGCGCGCCGCCGGGCCGCACCCCTACCTGACGACGCCGGAACACACCGCCGAGGCGCGCAAGCTGATCGGCCCGGATGCGTTCATCGCACCCGAACACAAAGTGGTGCCGACCACCGATGCCGAGAGTGCCCGCGCGGTCGGCCGCAAGGCGCTCGACATCTATCTCAACCTGACGAACTATCTCAACAGCTGGAAGCGTCTCGGATTCACCGACGACGAGGTCGCGAAGCCGGGCAGCGACCGGCTTGTCGATGCCGTGGTGGCGTATGGCACCGTCGACGCCATAGCCGAACGGCTCAACGAGCATCTCGAAGCGGGCGCCGACCACGTGCCCGTGCAGATGCTCACCGGACCGGACAAGCTGGTGGACGCGTTGGCTCAATTGGCGGGTCCGCTCGGATTGAAGTGACGCCACCACCGAAGGGATCCGTATGACTGAGCTCAAGCCCAATTTCGGCCGCTACGGCGTATGGACGTTCGGCGTTCCGAAACCCGAACAGGCCGTGGAGATCGAGAAGCTCGGCTACGGCGCGGTGTGGATCGGCGGATCGCCTGCCGGCAACCTGGAATACGTCGAGCCGATCCTCGAGCGCACTGAGAACCTTCAGGTCGCGACCGGGATCATCAACGTGTGGACGGCGCCCGCCGGCGAGGTCGCCGACGCCTACCACCTCGTTGAGGACGCGTATCCGGGCCGCTTCCTGCTGGGCATCGGTATCGGTCATCCCGAGCACACCGAGGAGTACCGCAAACCGTATGACGTGCTCGTCGAGTACCTGGACGCGCTGGATGCGAAGAAGGTGCCGACGAGCCGGCGGGTGATCGCGGCGCTGGGGCCGAAGGTGCTCAAGCTCGCAGCGCAGCGCAGTGCCGGGGCGCATCCGTACCTGACCACCCCGCAGCACACTGGGGAAGCGCGAAACCTGCTGGGGCCCACGGTGTTCATCGCCCCCGAGCACAAGGTCGTGCTGGCCAGGGACGCCGAGGCCTCCCGCGAGATCGGTAGGCAGACAGTCGATTTCTACCTCAACCTGTCGAACTACCTGAACAACTGGAAGCGTTTGGGCTTCACCGAGGACGACGTCGCCAAGCCCGGCAGCGACCGGCTGATCGACGCGCTCGTCGCCCACGGCACACCCGACGCGATCGCCGCTCGACTCAACGAGCACCTGGAGTCCGGCGCCGATCATGTCGCGATCCAGGTGCTCGGCGGATGGGACGTGTTGATCCCCACGCTGACCGAACTGGCCGGGCCGCTCGGTTTGAAGGACTGACCGGGCCGCCCAAACACGCCTCCGGGGCGCTCTTGCGTCGCACGCCACCGCATTACTAGGATATCCAACTATCTAGTAGTGAGGGGCACGTTCATGACCACCCAGGTTCCGCATTTCATCGACGGTAAGCGCACCAATGGCCAGTCGGGCCGCACCGCCGACGTCTTCAACCCCAGTACGGGTGAGGTGCAAGCGCAGGTCGTGATGGCATCGGCCGCCGACGTCGACGTGGCGGTCACGGGTGCGGCCGAGGCCCAGAAGTCGTGGGCGGCCTGGAACCCGCAACGCCGGGCCCGCGTGCTGATGAAGTTCATCGAGCTGGTCAACCAGAACGCTGACGAGCTCGCCCAACTGCTGTCTCTCGAGCACGGCAAGACCCACGCCGACTCCCTCGGCGACATCCAGCGCGGCCTCGAGGTCATCGAGTTCAGCGTCGGCATCCCGCACCTGCTCAAGGGTGAGTTCACCGAGGGCGCGGGACCGGGTATCGACGTGTACTCGCTGCGCCAGCCGCTCGGCGTCGTCGCGGGCATCACCCCGTTCAACTTCCCGGCGATGATCCCGCTGTGGAAAGCCGGCCCCGCGTTGGCGTGCGGCAACGCGTTCATCCTCAAGCCGTCCGAGCGGGACCCGTCGGTGCCGGTCCGGCTGGCCGAACTGTTCCTCGAGGCGGGCCTGCCCCCCGGCGTCTTCCAGGTTGTGCACGGTGACAAGGAAGCCGTCGACGCCATCCTCGAACACCCGGCGATCCAGGCCGTCGGCTTCGTCGGCAGCTCCGATATCGCGCAGTACATCTACGCGGGCGCGACGGCCAACGGTAAGCGCGCGCAGTGCTTCGGCGGCGCGAAGAACCACATGATCGTGATGCCCGATGCCGACCTCGACCAGGCCGTCGACGCGCTGATCGGCGCCGGCTACGGCAGTGCGGGCGAGCGCTGCATGGCGATCAGCGTCGCGGTTCCTGTTGGCGATGAGACCGCAGATCGCTTGCGCGCCCGGCTCGTCGAGCGGATCAACAACCTGCGGGTGGGCCACAGCCTGGACCCGAAGGCCGATTACGGGCCGCTGGTGACCGAGGCGGCGCTGCAGCGGGTGCGCGGCTACATCGACGCCGGCGTCGAGGCGGGTGCCGAGATCGTCGTCGACGGCCGCGAACGCGCCAGCGATGAACTGCAATTCGGCGACGACAGCCTGGAAAACGGCTGGTTCATCGGCCCCACCCTGTTCGACCACGTCACCACCGACATGTCGATCTACACCGACGAGATCTTCGGGCCGGTGCTGTGCATTGTGCGCGCAAAGGACTACGAGGAGGCGCTGGCGCTGCCCTCGGAGCACGAGTACGGCAACGGCGTGGCGATCTTCACGCGCGACGGCGACGCGGCTCGCGACTTCGTGTCACGCGTGCAGGTCGGCATGGTGGGCGTCAACGTGCCGATCCCGGTTCCGGTGGCCTACCACACCTTCGGCGGTTGGAAGCGGTCCGGTTTCGGGGACCTCAACCAGCACGGTCCACATTCGATCCTGTTCTACACCAAGACGAAGACCGTCACGCAGCGGTGGCCGTCGGGCATCAAGGACGGCGCCGAGTTCGTCCTGCCGACCATGAAGTAGCGCACGAGAACACCGGCAGCATGGACTATTTCGGGCTCGACGACGACGAGCGCGTGATCGCCGAGACGGCGGCCGCGTTCGCCGAGAAGCGGCTCGCGCCGTTCGCGTTGGAGTGGGACCGCACGCACCACTTCCCCACCGACGTGCTGCGCGAGGCCGCCGAGCTCGGAATGGCGGCGGTGTACTGCAACGAGGACGTCGGTGGCAGCGGGTTGCGCAGGCTCGACGGCGTGCGGATCTTCGAGCAGCTCGCGACGGCGGATCCGACGGTGGCGGCGTTCCTGTCCATCCACAACATGTGCACGTGGATGGTCGACACCTACGGCACGCCCGAACAACGCAAGAGTTGGGTGCCGCGGCTGGCGTCGATGGAGTCGATCGCCAGCTACTGCCTGACCGAGCCCGGTGCGGGGTCCGATGCGAGTGCGTTGCGCACAAGGGCCGTTCGGGACGGTGACCACTACGTCCTCGACGGGGTCAAGCAGTTCATCTCCGGCGCCGGGTCCTCGCACGTGTACGTGGTGATGGCGCGCACCGGCGGGGAGGGCCCGCGGGGTATCTCGACCTTCCTCGTCGAGAAGGACGCTGCTGGACTGACTTTCGGGGCCGATGAAGAGAAGATGGGCTGGCACGCCCAGCCGACGGCCCAGGTGATCTTCGAAGGCGTCCGCGTTCCCGCCGATGCGATGTTGGGCGGTGCCGACGGCGAGGGCACCGGCTTCGGGATCGCGATGAACGGGCTCAACGGCGGCCGGATCAACATCGCGGCGTGCTCGCTCGGCGGTGCACAGGCCGCCTACGACAAGGCCGCCGCCTACGTGCGAGACCGCGAAGCGTTCGGCGGCCCACTTCTCGACGAGCCCACCATCCGGTTCACCCTGGCCGAGATGTCCACCGCGCTCGAGACCTCGCGAAACCTGTTGTGGCGCGCGGCGACCGCGCTGGACGAGAACCACCCCGACAAGGTCGAGCTGTGCGCGATGGCCAAGCTCTACGTCACCGATGCCTGCTACACGGTCGCCGACCAGGCACTGCAGTTGCACGGTGGCTACGGCTACCTCAACGAGTACGGGTTGGAGAAGATCGTCCGGGACCTGCGGGTACACCGGATCCTCGAGGGAACCAACGAAATCATGCGGGTGGTCATCGGGCGGTCGCAGGCCGCCAAGGTGCGGACGTCCGCTTAGGAGAGGTCATCGATGACGACGATCGCGTTCTTGGGGCTGGGCAACATGGGCGGGCCGATGGCGGCGAACCTGGTTGCCGCCGGCCAGACGGTCCGCGGGTTCGACCCCCAACCGACGCTGAAATCGGCCGCGGCCGACAAGGGCGTGTCGGTTTTCGACAGCGGCGCTGAGGCGGTCGGCGAGGCCGAGGTCGTGATCACCTCGCTGCCCAACGGCGACATCGTGAAAGCGTGCTACGCCGAAGTGCTCCCCGCGGCCAAGGACAAAGCGCTGTTCATCGACACCTCCACAATCTCTGTCGACGACGCGCGCAGCATTCATCAGCAGGCCCTCGAGCGTGGCTTGGCGCAACTCGACGCCCCGGTGTCGGGCGGGGTGAAGGGTGCCACTGCGGGCACGCTCGCGTTCATGGTCGGCGGTGAGGACGAAGCGGTGGAACGTGCCCGGCCTGTGCTCGAACCGTTGGCGGGCAAGATCATTCACTGCGGCGCCTCCGGTACCGGCCAGGCCGCCAAACTGTGCAACAACATGGTGCTCGCGGTGCAGCAGATCGCGATCGGCGAGGCGTTCGTGCTCGCCGAGAAGCTGGGCCTGCCGGCGCAGTCGCTGTTCGACGTGATCACCGGGGCCACCGGCAACTGCTGGTCGGTGCACACCAATTGTCCTGTCCCGGGACCTGTTCCGACGTCGCCGGCCAACAACGACTTCAAACCCGGTTTCGCGACCGCGTTGATGAACAAGGATCTCGGCCTGGCCATGGCCGCGGTCGAGTCGACCGGTTCGAACGCCCCGCTGGGCAGCCACGCCGCGGAGATCTACAAGAAGTTCGCCGCCGACCATGCCGACAAGGACTTCAGCGCGGTGATCGAGGCGCTGCGGGGCAATTGACCCGGCGTCACCGAGCGTCGGCGTCGACCCAGGCGCGCTCGCCGTATGTGTCCAGGTGGGCGACCTGTCCGACCGGCTTGCGCGTCGTCGGTCCGTACCGGCCACGCGGCCAGCCCAGGGGCACGACGCAGATGGGTGTCACGGTCAGCGGCAGGCCCAGGGTTCGCCGGGCCGATGTCACGCTCCACAGCGGCAGGGTGATTAGCGACGCACCGAGCCCCATCGCCCGCGCAGCCAGCAGCAGGTTCTGCACGCTGGGGTAGATCGACCCGAAGAACGACGACTCGCCGACGAACGGCGACGGCATGTAGGGCAGCCGTGAACCGCCGCGCAGGCACGGTACGACGAGGACCGGGATCTCACTGAAGTGCTCGACCTGCCACTGCACCGCCCGCAGAATCTTTTGCATCGATTCGTCGCCGGCCGCCAGACGCCGGCCGATTCCGCCGTACAGCGACCAGGCTTGGCGGTAACGCTTGCCGAGCTGATCCTTGACGGCCTGGTCCTTCACCACGATGAACTCCCAGTTCTGCCCGTTCGACCCGGTGGGAGCTCGCAGCGCCAGCTCGATGCACTTCAGCACGACGGCGTCGTCGACGGGGTCGGGTAGTACGCGGCGCACGGCACGCTGGGTCATCATCGCGTCGACCAGCGGCATGTCGAGGCGGGCGAGCGCGTCTTCGGTCGTGGGGATCTCGGTCATGGGTCGACGCTACCGCCGGCCGGCGCGCGGACGCGCCCGGTTCGAGCAGCTAGGCGGCCGTCTGCTTGCGGCCGCGCGACCAGTTGGCGTGCAGGCGCTGGCAATCGGCGAATCGCAGCGGGCTGGCGCCGCCGAAGTCCGGGCGCACCGCCACCGCGGACGGGATGTCAGGGGTCCCCTCCCCCGTGATCACCAGGGCGGGCATGCCTGCGGTGGTGGCCGCCCGCAGCCCGGATGCCGAACCACTGATCGCGAACGCCTCGTCGGCCGACACGCCGAGTTCCCACAGCGCGTGGCGGTGGGCCTCCGAGTCGGGCATCGGCTTGACGACGTCCTCGGCGGAGACCACGACCTCGACGAGTCCCTCGCCGACCAGCTGGCGCACCAGCGGCTCGGCCCAGCCGCGCTGCCCGTTCACCACGACGGCCACCTGAACCCCGCAGCCGACCGCGTCCATCACGAAGTCGACCAGGCCGGCGCGCGGCGTCAGGTCACGCTCGAGGATCAGCTCGTCGAACAGCATCGTCTTGGTGGTGTAGATCTCGTCGGCCAGCAGCTTGGTGAGCACGTCGGCCTCGCTGGCCACGCACCGCTTGCGAAGCTCGGCGGCGACCCTCTGGCGCTCATCGGTGAGCGCGAGCAGCTGTCGGTAGCGCGGCACCGACCACTGGAAATCCAGGCCGTGCGTCGCGAAGGCGGCGTTGTAGGCGACCCGGTGGCCGTCGCATTCGATGTCCGTCAGTGCGTCGAGGTCGAACACCAGACCGCGCACGGCACAGCCGGAACCCGGCGCCGCACCAGGAGGGGAACAGTCCCACCAGAATCGGCCCGCGCGCCACGTCGTCTCCTGCGTTGTCGGCATATGTAGAGCGTGGCCCCCATCACACGCGACGTCCTCCCCCAATCGGGGGATCGTCGGTGCCGCTTCGGCCCGCCGCACCCCGCCGACATGCTTCACCTGGGAAATGGCACCTCTAAGGTAGGTGCATGCCGAGCAGCCCACCGGTACGTCTTGTGCTGGTCGACGACCACGAAATGGTCATCGAGGGCCTCAAGGCCATGCTGGCGGCGTTCGCCGACCGGGTACAGGTCGTCGGGCAGGCCGTCGGCGCCGAACGCGCAACCGCGGTCATCGACGATCTCGATCCCGACATCGTGCTGTGCGATGTGCGGATGCAGGGTGCCAGCGGCCTGGACCTGTGCGCCGAACTGCGCGAACGCAACGCCGACCGCAAGATCGTCATGCTGTCGGTCTACGACGACGAGCAATACCTGTTCCAGGCCCTTCGGGTCGGGGCGTCCGGATATCTGCTCAAGAGCATCAGCAGCGACGAACTGGTGCGGCAGCTGGAGTTCGTCCACCGTGGCGAGACCGCGATCGACCCGGGCATGGCGGCCAGGGCCGTCGACACCGCGGCGCGGCTTCAGCGCGACGAGTTCTGGCCCGGCGCGCGCCAGGGGTTGACCCAGCGTGAGAGTGAGATCCTCTCGCTCGTCGTCAACGGGCTGTCCAACCGGGCGATCGCGGCCAAGCTGGTCATCGGGGACGAGACGGTCAAGACCCACCTCAGTTCGATCTACCGCAAGCTCGGGGTCAGCGACCGCACCGGCGCCGTCGCGACGGCCCTGCGCGAGGGAATCTTCAAGTGACGACGGAATCGGGTCCGTCGGACGCGGTGCGGGAGCTGAGCCAGTACGCGCTGGCCGCCGACCGCGAGCTGGCCCTGCTGCGCGAGCTGATCCAGGCCGCGTCCAAGGGTCCCGGTGTCGAACCGCTGGCCGCCGCGGCCGCGCGGATGATCACTGCGGCCACCGCCAGCGACGTGTGCTTCGTGCATGTCCTCGACGACAGCGACCGGTCGCTCACGCTGGCCGGTGCCACACCGCCGTTCGACGCCGAGATAGGAAAGATCAGACTGCCTCTGGGTCAGGGCATCTCGGGTTGGGTCGCCAGCCACCGAGAGCCGGTGGTGATCACGCAGGACAAGGAGTCCGATCCGCGCTACATGCCGTTTCAGTCGTTGCGGGGCAGCGATTTCACGTCGATGGTGTCGGTGCCGATGGAGACCGACCCCGGCGGCCTTGTCGGCGTGTTGAACGTGCACACCGTGGAGCGCCGCGACTTCGCCGAGCGCGACGTCGAGTTGCTCGTGGTGATAGGCAGGCTCATCGCAGGGGCCATGCACCAGGCCCGGCTGCACCGGCAGCTGGTGGCCCGCGAACGGGCCCACGAGAATTTCGTCGAGCAGGTGATCGAGGCTCAGGAGCTCGAACGACGAAGGCTTGCAGGCGATATCCACGACGGTATCTCCCAGCGGCTGGTCACCTTGTCCTATCGGCTGGACGCCGCGACCCGTTCCGACGAACCCGCGATCGTCGCCGAACAGCTCGGCAAGGCACGCGAGTTGGTCGACCTGACACTGCAGGAGGCCCGCGCGGCGATCAGCGGGTTGCGCCCGCCGGTTCTCGACGACCTCGGACTGGCCGGCGGACTGGCCAGCCTCGCCCGATCGATACCGCAGATCGGCATCGAGGTGGATCTGGCCGAGCGCCGCCTCCCCGACCACATCGAGCTCGCGCTGTACCGCATCGCCCAGGAGTGCCTGCAGAACGTCGTCAAACACGCCAAGGCCACGTCGGCCCGGCTGACGTTCGCCGTCGACCCCGGTGACAGCGGCGACGTCGCACGTCTCGAAATCATCGACGACGGAGTGGGTTTCGATACCTTCGAACATCCGCTGGGCGGCGACGACATGGGCGGCTACGGCCTGCTGTCGATGGCCGAGCGCGCCGAGATCGTCGGCGGTCGGCTCAACATCCGGTCCCGCCCCGGCGCGGGGACGGCGGTAACGGCGACGATTCCGCTGCCGACCGTGCTGGAGTAGGCCCGCATCACTCGAGGGTGCAGGACTTCGCCAGGTGCTCCTCGATGGCGGCGATCACGTCTTCGGACGCTTCGCGAAATGCCGCAAGGCGCTTCGGGCCGAGCACGTCGACGAACAGTTCGCGTACCCGTTCCGCGTTGGCCGGCGCGGACGCCTTGATCGCCGCGCGGCCGGTGTCGGTCAGCACGATGTCGGGATAGCGACCCGTCGACTCCTCCCTGCGGATCAGACCGCGCTTCTGCATCCGGGTCAGGTGGTGTGACAGCCGGGTCTTCTCCCAGTGGGTGGCTTTGCCGAGCTCGTACGCGCGCATCCGCCCCTTGGGCGCCTCCGACAGGTTGACCAAGATCTCGAAATCGGAGTCTGAGAGCCCGAACTCGCGCTGCAGATGCATCACCAGGTGACGCTCGAGCCTGTGCTGCATCGTCACGAATGCGCGCCAGGCGCCCAGTTCTTCCTCGGTCAGCCGCCCTTTACCAGCCATGGCGACGATCCTACCGGATCGGGTTGACATATCAACCCGATCGACTACCCTGGATTGGGTTGACGTATCAACCTAGAAGGAGATGACCATGGCTCAGCATGTGATCACCGTTGTGGGAGCGACCGGCAAACAGGGCGGCGGACTGGCCCGAGCGATCCTCGCCGATCCGAGCGGGAAGTTCTCGGTCCGCGCAGTGACGCGCAACCGGAAGTCCCCGCAGGCAAAGCGGCTTGCCGCAGCGGGCGCTGAAGTCGTCGAGGCCGACCTGTACGACGTCACGGGCATGCAGCGCGCCTTCGACGGAGCCGAGGCGGCGTTCGTCGTCACCAATTACTGGGCGGAGCGGACGGCAGCAGAGGAAGCGGTCCGCACCAGGGCGGAATCGGAGCTGTACCAAGCCGAAACGGCGGCGCGGGCGGCAAAGTCAGCGGACGTGGCGCACGTCATCTGGTCGACGTTGGAGGACACCCGGGACCACTTCGGCGACGACGCACGGGTGCCGACGGTCGAGGGACGGTACAAGGTGCCGCACTTCGACGCGAAGGCAGAGGCCGACGCCCTCTTCGCCGAACACCGCGTGCCCACGACGTTTCTCCGGACAGCCGGGTTCTACGAGGGGTTCCTCTCCGACCTGCAACCGGTCCGCGATCCCGACGGGCACCTGGTGCTGACGCTGCCGATGGCGGACCGGCCGATGGCGGCGATCGCAGTCGGCGACATCGGCCGAACCGCACTCGGCATCTTCAAGCGAGGTCCGGAGTTCATCGGCCAGACCGTGAGTATCGCCGGTGACCACTTGACCGGCGAGGAGTTCGCCGCCGAACTCTCGAGGCTGCACGGAGAACCGGTGGCTTATCGACCGCAGTCCTGGAATGAGCTGCGCGCCATGGACTTCCCCGGCGCTATCGAGATGGGCAACATGTTCCAGTTCTACGCCGAGGACTCCGAACGGTTCACCGCTGCGCGCGATCTGGCGTTCGTACGGACGTTGAACCCCGAGCTGTTGTCCTTCCGCGACTGGGTGACGCGGCAGAACGCGGCATGACCAGCACCGACCGGACCTAGAAGTCCCCGGAGTTGCGGCGCAGCGTCTGGATCGAATCGGCCAGGGCCCGCGACTCGGCGCTCGACATTCCGATGTCGGCGAAGACCTCGTTGTTCAACGTCACCGTGGCGTCCTCGACCGTCGAGCGGCCGAGGTCGGTGATCTGGACCAGCGTGGTGCGCCCGTCGGTCGGATGGGGAATCCGCTCGACGAGACCGTCGCCCTCCAGTCGCCGGATCGCGTGCGTGACGCTGGTGACGTGCACCTGCAGCCGATCGGAGGCCTTGGTGATCGGCAGCGCGCCGTTGCGGGTGAACGCCAACAGCCTCAGCAACTCGAAGCGCGAAAAGCTCAGATCGTAGGGTCGAAGTGCGCTTTCGACGCGGGCCAGCAGGATCTGGTGGGCTCGCATCACCGATGTCACGGCGACCATGCCGTCGGCGACCTGGCCCCACCCGCAGCGCTCCCAGTTGGCTCGCGCGAGCGCGATCGGGTCATGGTCATCCTGCCGCGACGGTTGGGGGGCCACGCCTCTTCATACCGCATCGATCGGCGCGGTCAGCAGATTTCAGCGCATGGCCTGGGCGACCGCGGCCACCACGGCGCGGGTGGATCTGCGGTCTCCCACGGTGATGCGCACGCCACCGTCGGCGTACTGCCGGACACGCACTCCGTTCGTCTCGAAAATCTGCCCCCAACTACGGCCACAGTTCGGCACGTAGACGAAGTTGGCGTTGCTCTCGGTGCTGTACACCCCCATGGACCGCAGCCGCATGCGCAGGTGTCGACGCTCGCCGGTGATCATCCGGATGCGTTGACTCAGCTCGGCTTCCGCGTCGAACGACGCCGCGACCGCAACGAGTGCGGTGATCGCGACACCAAAGGGCAGTTGCATGCTCCACAGCCTGCGGGCCAGCTGTGGGGCGCAGAAGCCGTACCCGATGCGGAGTCCGGCCAACCCGTAGGCCTTCGAAAACGTCCGCAGCACCACCACATTGGGGTGCCGCGCGACCAATCCGACGGCGTCCATGCGGCACTCCGGTGCCAGGAACTCCGCGTAGGCCTCGTCGAGAAGGACCACCGTCTCCGGCGACAGGCGCCGAAGGAACCGCTCGAGTTCGGCGGCGTGCTCGACTGTGCCGGTCGGGTTGTGCGGACGGCACACCACCACGACCCTGGCGCCGGTCGCGGCCGACGCCATCGCGTCGAGATCGTGGTGACCGTGCGCGTCCAGCGCAACGGGGACCGATTCCAGCCGCGCCATCTGCGCGAAGATCGGATATCCGTCGAACGTCGGCGTGGCCATGACGATTCGATCGCCGGGATCCGTCACCGCATGTAACACCTGCATGATCACACCGGTGGCGCCGGCCCCGACCACGACCTGCTCGTCGCACAGGCCCGTGTGTCCGGCGATCAGCGAGCGCAGCCGCTCGGGCAGGTACTCCGGATACCGGTTGGCCGCCTCGATCGAGGCGCTCAGCGCCGAACGCACGGACGGCAGTGGCGGGAAGGGATTCTCGTTGAGCGACAGCGCCATCGGGTCCAACGAGGTGGGTAGCGCGCCGAGCGCCTCTGCTCCCCTGTGCATCGGTTCGGACATCAACCGCGGCCGCCCCACCGCACTGCGGCCGCCCCGGCGAAATCACCGGCGTGGGCGAACGCCGCCATCAACACGACCTCCCCCGGATTTAGTCTCCCGCTGTCGATCGCACGATCGAGGTTGACCGGTATGCCCGCGGCGAACAGGTTGCCGCACTGGTCGAAGGTGTCGACGTGACGCTCGGGCGGGATTTCGAGCGCTTCTCGCCAGTTGCGCAGGAACACCCGGTTCGGCTGGTTGGTGACGAGCAGACTCAGATCGGGGGGCTTGATCCCGATGCGGTCGCATACCGCGTACGACACCTCGGGAACCTGCCGGTTGCCTCGCGCCAGCACCTTGGTGATCTTGCTTTCGGTGAAACCGATGTAGCCCTCCCCCGGACCCGGCTGCCACCACTTGCGCGGCGGGTCGGACGCGATCGTCATATCGCCGGCGAACTCGCCGTAGGTGCGACATTCGACGTCGAGGATCGGTGACTGCTCCGACACCGCTACCAGGCCGACGGCCGCGCCGTCGCCCGGCACCGATGCCTGCGCCTTGCGCCGCACCTGCGGTTGGTCGAAGACCTGACCGGCGGCGTTCTGCGCGACGGCGACCAGCGCCGTGCGTCCCGCGCCGGAGGACAGCAGCTGCCGCGCCACCTGCAGCCCGAACACGAACGCCGCGCAGCCGCCGTTGTGCAGATCGAGCACCCATGTCGGCTTCATACCGAGTCGGTGCGCCATGGCGCCGCCGCCACCGTAGAACGGGACGTCGGGCATCTGCGTGTGGGTGATCAGGACGTCGGCGCCTGCCACGGCGTCCTGGCCGTGACGCTCGATCAGGCCGGCGGCCGCACGCTCGACCATGTCGACGGCGGTCTCGTCGGGCGCGACGTGATGGCGGAATCTGGGGGCGCGGAACATCATGCTGTCCCGCAGATCGTCGGATTCAGCGAACTGCGCATAGTATTCGGCGCCGATCGGCTCACCGGGCAGGTACGTCGATACGTCCAGAAGGCTGACGGTCATACCGAACTCACCTCATCCAATCGGGCGTCACGGGAAGGCCGTTGCGGTGCCGGTATTCGGCGATCGCCTTGAGATTGCGCAGTTCGAGCAGGTGGCCGGGACCGAACATGTCCCAGAAGTCGCCCACCCATACGGGTCGCTCGGGCGGGGCCGACTCCGGGTACGGGTTGCGGTCGTAGAACGGGTGATGACAGTTGGTCCACAGCACCACCGAACCGGGTTTGTCGAACACGACCTGGGCATCGACGACGCGCATCAGGTAGATCATCCACAGGTGCCTGCCCTGATCCCACGCGCAGTGGTAATCCACCGTCATGGCCGCATCGTTGGCGACCGTGCGGGTGAAGATCTGCGTCTGCGAACCCAGCCGGTCGTACGCCACCCACAGCCCTGGTTCCTCGGTGGGGGTGAAACCGCGCAGGCTGTAGGTCCATTCCTCCAGACACCTTGTGTCGGAGAGGTATTCGAACAACGCGCCGGGTGGACAGTCGACATACTCGTTGACGGTGCAGTACTCGCCGTAGACGGAGTCGTGCGGATAGACCGACCGCATCATCTCCATGATGATCGGGGTGGCCTTCTCACGCGGTGACGTCTCGACGCGGATGAGGCCGTCGAGCGGCTCGCCAGTGCCGCGATGGGTGGTGATGTCGTCAAGGGCGGGCAGGGACATGGTTGCGGGTCTCCTCTGCGGCGGGCGGTTTGACGTTGACTCGGTCGAGGAATGCCGCGAACGGCGGGACCTCGTCGGCGCAACATTCGATGCTGATGACGGCGGGGCCGTCGGCCTCGAGCGCGGCTGTGAGTGCGGCGGACAGTGACGCGACGTCCTCGATGTCGGCGGCGGGCAGTCCCGGGAACATCGCGCCAAGGCCGGCCCCCAACCGGCTCGGCCCGAACCGGTTGTAGCTGTAGCGATCGCCGTAGAACAGCTGCTCGCGGGTGAGGCACATCGCGTGCGCGTGGTTGTCGAACAGCAGGAACGTCACCGGCAGCCCGTACTCGCGCGCGGTGTGAATCTCCATGCCGTGCATGAGGAAACTACCGTCGCCCGCTATCACCAGCGTCCGCCTGCCCCGTCCGAAGGCCATTCCAATTCCCGCGCCGAAGCTGTATCCCATGCCCCCCATGCCGAGCGCGACGACGAACCGGCCGTCGCGCCGCACCGGCAGGTGATGAATCGCCGCCGCCCCGATATTGCCCGCATCGACCACGATGTCCACCCCGTCGGGCAGCGTCGCGTCGAGCGCGACCATCGCGTCGCGATACCGGATGCCGGTTCCGTGATGGGGCGGCGGGCGCAACTCGTCCCGCGTCACCATGTCGGGCACCCGCAGGCGCGCAGGCCGGCCCGCACCTGACAGCGCGTCGGTGAGCGCCCGTAGCGAGGTGCGCAGATCGTCGGTGTGCGCGTGGGTGCACGCGAGATACGGTGGGGCGGAGCCGATCGAGTACACGGGAACCGTGGCCAGGGCGTTCTCGAGGCCGGCCCGCGCCGTCAGCGTCATCCTGGTGCCCACCAGGAGGCACACCCCACTGTCGGCCACGGCCGAGGCGATGGTCGGATGACCCATCACCCCGGTCACGCCCAGCGCCGACGACGATCCCATCCCCGGTGTGCCCGCGGCGTCCTTCGCGTCGGGCACGGTGGCCACCCGGGCGCGCAGCAGCGCTCGCAGCGCCTCGAGTTCGGCACGCGCGTCGTCGCGGGCAACCTGTTCTCCGGCGATGATCGTGACGGGGCCCTCGGCTCTCCGAAGCGCACGTGCGACCGCATGCGGGGCAGCCGGTGCCACACCGGCGCGCCCACCGACCACCGCGCCGCCGTTGACCGGCACCTCGGCTTGCTGGATGTCCTTGGGTAGCAACAGCACCGACGGCCCTCGCCGGACAGCTGCGGCCTCGATCGCTGCGGGAAGTGCGGTCACGATGTCCGCGGGCGTGAGTATCCGCCGGCAGTGCACCGACACCGCCGAGAACAGCGCCTGCGCATCGAGTGCCCCGTTGCGTCCGCTGGTGTCCTGGAACGCACCTCGACCGTCGAGTGCGCTCGGCGGTTGTCCGATCAACGCCAGCACCGGCACTCGGCTGGCCAACGCTTCCCCCAGTGCGGGAACGGTGTTCAAGCAGCCGCCACCCGACGTTGCCGCCACCACGCCGATTCCGCAGCCGCCGCGGCTGTATCCGTCGGCCATGGTGGCCGCGGAGAACTCGTGCTTGGCGAGTACGGCGTCGATGTCGGAACGGAAATACGCCGCGTCGTAGAGATCTTCGATGTTGGCACCGTCGACACCGAAGATGAACCGCACGCCGATCACCGCAAGGTACTCGACGATGTGGTCGACGACTCGGTGGCCCATCTCTCACCTGCTTTCGGACTTCAGCGAGTTACACGGTGCGCGGGCACGTGAAGTTCATCGGTTCAGAACATTCACAGCGAACGCTCGAGAAGCACTTCACCGGATTCGGGTGAAACCAGTTGCACGGCAGCGATTTCGTCCATCTGCATCGGCGTGGTGGCGCTCGGCAGTGCGGTAGCGCCCGACAGCCCCAGCCACGTCGCCACTTGGTTGCGGCTGCCGTCGTGTCCCACCACAACCATCCCCAGGTTCTGGGGCGGCGCATCGCGTTGGCCCCAGTCGCCGTAGGTGCATGCCATGTCGATTCGAGTGCCCCAGCCGTACCCCGTCATCGAGATGGTCGCGTTGATCGGCGTCTCGGAAACCTTGGCCATCTCCAGTTGCTGACCCGACGCCTGCGGCGGTGTAGCGGTTTGCAACCCGAACGCCTCCGGACGGACCGCGATCGCGATGCCGAGCGCCAGCACCGCGGCGGCCAGACCGATGGCGGCCGAGGTCATCCACCGCGACCGCCTACGTCGCGCGCGCACCCTGTCCAACAACCCGCTCAACAGTTCCGGCGGGGGTTCTGGGTGCGCGGGTGGGCGGCCGTCGAACTCGGCGGGTTCGACCGTGCTCAGCAGAGTGGAGATGTCGCGCAGTTCGGCGACCGCGGCCGTGCAGCGCTCACAGGTCGCAAGATGTGCCTCGTACTCGCGGCGGTCCTGTTCGGTCAGCGAGCCCAGGACGTAGGCGGCGTCCCACGTGGCGTACCGATCGTCGTCCGCCCGGCCGAGGACGGGTTCGAATGCCGTCACCGTGTCACCCCCATCTCCTCCAACTTGAGCTTGAGCGCTCGTACCCCGTAGTGCAGCCGTGACTTCACCGTGCCCTCGGCGATGTGGAGGTCGGCTGCGATCTGCGCCGTGGTCCAGCCCTGGTAGTACGCGCGGCTGATGACCGCGCGATGCTCATCGGACAGCGCACCGACGGCTTCGCCGAGCATCATTCGGTTCAACGCAGCCTCCACCTCGTCGGGCCCGGCCCGGTCCGCGGTCGTCTCCATGTCGGCGGCGCCGGATTCGCTACGGAAGCGGGCACTGCGCGTCTCGTCGATGATGAGGTTGCGGGCCACGGTGAACAACCACGGCCGCGCCGACCTCGAGGAGTCGGCCGTCACCTCGGGGTGTCGCCACGCCCGCAGTAGCGTCTCCTGCACCACATCCTCCGCCCGGGCCGTATCGCCGGTCAGCCGGACCGCATAGCGCCAGATCGCGGCGGCGTGCTCGGCATAGAGCACCCGCATGACGGTCGCGTCCGGGTCGTCCAAAATCAACCTCCGCCCTAGACACGAGGTTGGCGGTCATCCGGTTCAGTATCGGCGCTGCATCCTCACAGCGGGACGGAGTTGCGCCGGGCGCCTGCCTGGCTGTCGGCGAACCGCTCATGCAGGGTGCGCAGCACCGCCGCACACGCCGCCCGCTCGGCCGGGTCGATGTGGTCGAGCACCCGGGCCAGTTCGCGGCGCCGACGAGCGGTGACCTGCCGCACCAGTTTGCGGCCCGAAGCGGTCAACTCCAGGGTGACGACGCTGCGGTTCGACGGATCCGAGCCGCGCACCAGGTGGCCAGAGGCATGCAGTCGGTCGGCCAGACGCGTCACCGTGGATCCGACCACGCCGAGCGCCTTGGCGCATTCCGTCGACGTCGATCGGCCGCGCTGTTGCAACACCGCGAGCAACCGGAACTGCGGCAGCGAGACGTCCACCTCTTCGACACTTCGCAGCGCCAGGCCCACCAAATCCCTGGCCGCCGCCTCGAACGCCGTCAGCTCTTCTTTTGGTGTCTTGGTCACGTCGGTATTCCGGGCGCGTGCATGCCGAAATTGTCGCACGCGGGCGCACCCACTCAGCACTGCTGACCTCCTAGGTATTGCTTTTTGCAAGACTTGCATAATGCAAGGGATTGAGGCAGACTAGAAACTTGACTGGTTCAAGTATTCGGAGGGGCCGCATGTCCGTGAGTCGTTGGCACGACGATCTGCGCGCCGCGGGGCTGCGAATCACCAAACCCCGACTCGCGGTGCTCGCCGAGGTCCAGAAGCATCCGCACGCCGACGTCGAAGAGATCGCCGCCGGAGCGCGTCGGCGCATCGGATCGCTGTCGACACAAGCGGTTTACGACGTGCTCTACGCCCTCACCGGCGCGGGCTTGTTACGCCGCGTCGAACCGGCCGGCTCACGCGCCCGCTTCGAACTGCAGACCGGCGACAACCATCACCACGTGGTCTGTCGATCGTGCGGCGCCATCGACGACGTCGAGTGCGCCACCGGGCGAGCCCCGTGCCTACATGCCGACGGTGCAACCGGCTACGCGATCGACGAGGCCGAAGTGACTTTCTGGGGCCTATGCCCCGACTGCATTGGCAGCACACAACCCATTTGAATGGAGATTCTGATGACCGCTTCGAAATTCGGCTCCACCACCGGCACCGGCGCACCGGCTTTCAGCGACCGCAATAGTCTCAGCGTCGGCTCGAACGGACCACTCGTCCTGCACGACGTGCATTTCCTGGAGCAGATGGCCCACTTCAACCGTGAGCGTGTCCCCGAACGTAGCCCGCACGCCAAGGGCTCCGGCGCCTTCGGGGTGTTCACCGCCACCGAGGACGTCTCGCAGTTCACCAAGGCCGCACTGTTCCAGAAGGGCGCGAAAACCGATCTGCTGATTCGGTTTTCGACAGTGGCCGGTGAGCAGGGCAGCCCGGACACCTGGCGGGATGTGCGCGGATACTCGCTGAAGTTCTACACCTCAGAAGGCAACTACGACCTGGTCGGCAACAACACGCCGATCTTCTTCGTCCGCGACCCGATGAAGTTCCCCCATTTCATCCGCAGCCAGAAGCGGCTGCCCGACTCCGGCCTGCGGTCCTCGCAGATGCAGTGGGATTTCTGGAGTTTGAACCCCGAGTCCGCCCACCAGGTGACCTACCTGATGGGTGAGCGCGGCCTGCCACGGACCTGGCGCCACATGAACGGCTACGGCTCGCACACCTACATGTGGGTCAACGCTGCAGGCGAGAAGTTCTGGGTGAAGTACCACTTCCACACCGACCAGGGCATGGAGTTCCTCACCAACGACGAGGCCGCCGCCCTGGCCGGTGAGGACAGCGACTTCCACCGCCGGGACCTCTTCGATGCGATCAACCGGGGAGAGCACCCAAGCTGGCGGCTCTCGGTGCAGGTGATGCCGTATGCCGAGGCGGCCGATTACCGGTTCAACCCGTTCGACCTGACCAAGGTGTGGCCGCACGCGGACTACCCGCTGATTCCGGTCGGCAGCTTCACGCTCAACCGCAACCCGGAGAACTTCTTCGCCCAGATCGAACAGGCGGCGTTCTCCCCGGGTAACACGGTGCCGGGTATCGGCCTGTCGCCGGACAAGATGCTGCTCGGCCGCGCGTTCGCCTACAGCGACGCGCAGCGCAACCGGATCGGCACCAACTTCCACCAGCTGCCGGTGAACCAGCCGCGCGACGGGGTGCCGATGAACTCCTACATGTTCGACGGCCAGATGACCTACCACCACTCCGGCGCGGCACCGGTTTACGCGCCCAACAGCGGCGGACGTCCGTGGTCGGACACCACCGGCCCGGCCGAGGACGGCTGGGAGGCAGACGCCGAACTGGTGCGCTCGGCCTACGCGTTGCACGCCGAGGACGACGACTTCGGCCAGCCCGGCACGATGGTGCGCACGGTGTGGAACGACGCGCAACGCACCGCGGCGGTCGAGACGATCGCGGGCAGCCTCGACGGGGTGACCGGCGAGGTGCTCGACCGGTCGCTGGAGTACTGGCGCAACGTCGACGACGATCTGGGCGCCCGGATCGAGAAGGCGGTCCGCGGGGACGCCGCACCCGAACCCGTGCAGGGTATGGGCGAGGGCTGACCGCCCTTAGATGATTTCGGGCGGGCGGCCTACTGGGTGAGGATCTGCGGCCCGTCCTCGGTGACGGCCACGGTGTGCTCCCAGTGGGCCGCCCGCGATCCGTCTGCGGTCACGACGGTCCACTCGTCCTCGAGGATCACGGTCCTGGTGGTGCCCAGCGTCAGCATCGGCTCGATGGCCAGCACCGAACCGACCGCCAGATAGGGGCCGCGTCCGGGCGCGCCCTCATTGGGCAGGAACGGGTCCATGTGCATCTGCCGTCCGATGCCGTGGCCGCCATAACCGTCGACGATGAAGAACTTGCGGCCGTATCGCTTCTCGGCGGCGCGCGCCGCGGTCTCGATGGCGTGTGAAACGTCGGTGAGCCGGTTGCCGGGCACCATCGCGGACGCGCCTGCCTCCATGGCTTCCTTGGTGGCCTGCGACAACGCCTCGTCGACCGGGATCAGCGTCCCGACACCGAACGTGATGGCCGAGTCACCGTGCCAGCCGTCGACGATCGCCCCGCAGTCGATGGACACCAGGTCCCCGGGCGCCAGGGTTTCTGCCGCAGACGGAATGCCGTGCACCACACGGTCATTGACCGAGGAGCAGATGCTCGCGGGATATCCGTGGTAGCCGAGGAAGGAGGGCACACCTCCGCCGTCGCGAATCACCGACTCGGCGACCTCGTCGAGCGCCATTGTGGTCACGCCGGGGGCGGCGGCCTGACGGACCGCGGCCAGCGCCGATGCCACCAGGGCTCCCGCGACGGCCATCGCGTCGAGTTCATCGGGGGTGCGCTGCGGTACGACCTTGCGTCCGCGCAGGCCCATCAGGCCCATATCCGCTACTTACCGAGCGCCTGCAGTGCGCGCGCGAAAACCTCGTCGAGGGCGCCGACCGCGTCGACTTGCTGCAGGTTGTTGCCGCTGTAGTACTCGAGCAGGGGGTAGGTCTCGTCGCGATAGACCTGCATGCGGTTGCGGATCACGTCTTCGGTGTCGTCTTCGCGGCCGCGGGACTTGAGACGCTTGAACAGCTCGTCCTCGGAGACCTTGAACTCCAGCACCGCGTCGAGCTTGGTGTCGTGGCGCTTGAGCATGTCGTCCAGCGCCTTGGCCTGCTCCACGGAGCGGGGGTAGCCGTCGAGGATGAACCCGTCGGCCGCGTCCGGCTGTTCGATGCGGTCCTCGACCAGCTTGTTCGTCAGCTCCGATGGCACCAGGTCGCCGGCGTCGAGGTATTTCTTGGCTTCCAGCCCCAGCGGGGTGCCGTCGCCGATGTTCTTGCGGAAGAGGTCGCCGGTCGAGATCTGCGGAATTCCGAGCTTCTCGGAGAGCTTCTGGGCCTGTGTTCCCTTGCCGGCGCCGGGCGGTCCGAGCAGAACGACTCTCACTTCAGGAACCCTTCGTAATTACGCTGCATCAGCTGGCTCTCGATCTGTTTGACGGTATCCAATCCGACGCCGACGAGGATCAGTACGCCCACACCACCGAACGGCAGGTTCTGCACGGGCCCGCTGCTCCCCACGGAGAGGAACAGGTTCGGCAGCACGGCGATCAGACCCAGGTAGATCGAACCTGGAAGGGTGATCCGGCTCAGCACATAACGCAGGTAGTCCGCCGTCGGCTTGCCTGGCCGGATGCCGGGGATGAAGCCGCCGAACTTCTTCATCTCGTCGGCCCGCTCATCGGGGTTGAACGTGATGGAGACGTAGAAGTAGGTGAAGAACACGATCAGCGCGAAGTAGACGCCGATGTAGGCCAGGCTGCTGGGATCTGTCAGGTAGTTCGCGACGAACGTGTTCCACCAGTTGGTGCTGTTCGGATTCGAGCTTCCGCTCTGGATGAGCTGGGTGATGAGCTGCGGGATGTAGATCAGCGACGAGGCGAAGATCACCGGGATGACGCCTGCCTGGTTCACCTTCAACGGCAGGTACGTCGACGTGCCGCCGTACATCTTGCGGCCGACCATCCGCTTGGCGTACTGCACAGGGATCCGGCGCTGGCCCTGCTCGACGAACACCACGCCGACGATGATCGCCAGCGCACCGGCGCACACCAGCGCGAACACCAGGCCGCCGCGGCTCTCGAGGATGGTCTGACCCTCACCCGGGATCGCCGACGCGATGCTCGCGAAGATGATCAGCGACATGCCGTTGCCGATGCCGCGCTCGGTGACCAGCTCGCCCATCCACATCACCAGCGCCGCGCCCGCGGTCATCACCAGCACCATCACCACGAGGGTGAAGATGTTCAGACCCTCGTGCTGGCCCTGGATGATGTCCAGCGAGCAGCCCTGAAGCAGGCCGCCGTTGGCCGCCAGCGCCACGATGCTGGTGCTCTGCAGGATGGCCAGCGCAATGGCCAGATAGCGCGTGTACTGCGTCATCTTGGCCTGGCCGGACTGGCCTTCCTTACGCAGCTGCTCGAAACGCGGGATCACCACGGTCAGCAGCTGCACGATGATGCTCGCGGTGATGTAAGGCATCACACCGACGGCGAACACCGACAACTGCAGCAACGCGCCGCCGGAGAACAGGTTGATCAGCGAGTAGATCTGGCCGGACTCACCGCCGGTGACCTCCGCGATGCACTCCTGCACGTTCGGGTAGTTCACCCCCGGAGACGGGATCGCGGCTCCGACCCGGTAGAGGATCACGATGCCGAGGGTGAACAGGATCTTTCGCCTCAGGTCGACCGTCCGCAGTGATGAGATGAAAGCCGAAAGCACTCTTCCTCCTGCGCAGCCGGCCTGTTGATCGCGGCGTGCGGATGGGGCTGGATTCGACCAGCGTCGTGGTTAAGTCGTGTGCGGACCCCCGCCAAGCGCGCAGCCTGCAGAGTTACCCGTCAAACAGTCTACGAGAATAACAGTTGGGGCTTCGTTGGCCCGCATCCCGCTGATCGCCCCGCCTCACAGCGACTTCTCAGGACGGGAACATACCGTGGAACCGATCTCGTTATATCCACTAATCAATAGCGTCAGGAGTTGAGATGGCACGTACGGGTCCACGTTTTGAGGGAGACACCTGGGACCTCGCGAGCAGCGTCGGTGCGACCGCGACGATGGTCGCGGCGGCGCGGGCGATCGCCAGCACGGGTGCCGACGCGCTGATCTCCGATCCGTACGCCGAACCGTTGGTGCGCGCGGTGGGCGTGGACTTCTTCACCCGCCTGGCCAGCGGTGAACTCACGCTCGAGGACCTCGACGATGACGCCTCGGACGGGGCCACGGTCGGAATGGCCCGGATGACCGACAACATGGCGGTGCGGACGAAGTTCTTCGACGAGTTCTTCGCAGACTCCGCCGAAAGTGGTGTGCGGCAGGCGGTGATCCTGGCCTCCGGGCTCGACGCGCGCGCCTACCGGTTGGCATGGCCCGCCGGGACGACGGTCTTCGAGATCGACCAGCCCGACGTCATCGCGTTCAAGGCCCGGGCAATGGCCGATCTCGGCGCCGAACCGACCGCGCTGCGCAGGGCGGTGGCGATCGACTTGCGCTTCGACTGGCCCGCGGCGTTGAAGGCCGCGGGTTTCGACCCGGCCCTGCCGACCGCATGGAGCGCCGAGGGCCTGCTCGGATACCTGCCGCCGGAGGCACAGGACAAGCTGCTCGACACGATCACCGAGTTGAGCGCCCCAGGCAGCCGGGTCGCGGTCGAGAGCGGCCCCTCCAGCAGCGACCCCGCCGATCGCGAGAAGGTGCTGGCCCGGATGCAGGAATCGGCGGAGCGGTGGCGCGAACACGGCTTCGAACTCGACTTCTCCGAACTCGTCTACATCGGGGAGCGCAATGAGGCCGGCGCCTACCTCGAGGAGCGGGGCTGGCGCCTGACCCGTCGCACGGTCGGCGAGCTGCTGGCCGAGAACGGTCTGCCCCCGCTGCCCGAGGACGACGACGTCGCCAGATTCGGTGAGATGCAGTACCTCAGCGGCATACTCGAGAAATGAGCCGAACGGATTCGGACAGCTGGGACCCTGCATCGAGCGTGGGGACCACGGCCACGATGGTCGCCGCCGCCCGCGCGATCGCCAGCCGCGAAGATGACCCGCTCTTCGACGATCCGTACGCCGCGCCGCTGGTGCGCGCGGTCGGCATCGACTTCTTCACGGGCCTGGTCGACGGGGGCATCGAAGGCAACGACATCGACGGTGCCGGTGCCGACTTCATGGCCAGGATGATCGCCGTGCGCACACGGTTCTTCGACGACTTCTTCCTCACCTCCACCGGAGATGGCAACCGGCAGGCGGTGATCCTGGCGTCGGGTCTGGACTCGCGGTCCTACCGGCTGCCGTGGCCCGACGGGACCGTCGTCTACGAGATCGACCAGCCGCAAGTGATCGAGTTCAAGACCGCCACGATGTCCTCGCTGGGGGCCTCCCCATCTGCCCAGTTGCGCACTGTCGGTATCGACCTGCGCGATGATTGGCCGAAAGCGTTGCGCGACAGCGGTTTCGACCCGGCACAACCGACAGCGTGGAGCGCGGAAGGACTGCTCGTCTACCTGCCGCCCGAAGCGCAGGACAAGTTGTTCGACGACATTGGCACGCTGAGCGCGCCGGGCAGCAGGCTCGCCACCGAATATCATCCCGACGCCGCTGCGACAATCGGTGAACGCAGTAAAGCGATCAGCAAGCAATGGGGTGAGAACGGCGTCCACCTCGACATCTCGCACCTCTTCTACGAGGGCGAGCGCAGCCACGTCGTCGATTATCTGACCGAGCACGGGTGGCAGGTGTCCACCAAAAGCCGTCCAGAGGTGTTCGCCGAATACGGCCGAGACTTTCCCGACACGGAACTGCTTGCCCCGATGCGCGATTCGCTCGCGATCATCGCAACCCGCAACTGAGGAGCACGAATGGCCCGTACCGACAACGACACCTGGGATCTGGCATCCAGCGTCGGCTCGACCGCGACCATGGTCGCCGCACAACGCGTACTGAGCCACCGCGAGGGCCTGATCGACGACCCGTACGCCGAACCTCTGGTGCGCGCGGTCGGGCTCGACTTCTTCATCCGGGCGCTCGACGGCGAGATATCGCTGGACGACATCGACCCTCGCTTCAACACCCGCCGCGCCGCCGAGGGAATGGCTGTGCGCACCCGCCATTTCGACCGGCTGTTCGCCGACGCCGTGGCCGGTGATGTCCGCCAGGCGGTGATCTTGGCCGCTGGGCTCGACGCCCGCGCCTACCGCCTGCCGTGGCCGACGGGCACGACCGTGTTCGAGCTCGACCAGCCGGAGGTGATCGCGTTCAAGAGCGACACCCTTTCGGCGCTGGGGGCCGAACCGGCCGCGAACCGGCGCGTGGTGGCGATCGACCTGCGCGAAGACTGGCCGAAAGCGCTGCTGGACAATGGCTTCGACCCGACCCAACCGACGGCCTGGATCGCCGAGGGACTGCTGATCTACCTGCCACCCGAAGCGCAGGATCTGCTGTTCGACCGGATCGATGAACTGAGCGCACCGGGTAGCCGGGTGGCCACCGAGCACATCCCCGATGTCAGCATGTTCTCCGACGAGCGGGCCCGGGAGATCGCCGAGAAGTTCCAGGCTTACGGACAGAACATCGAGATGGGTGAACTCATCTATCACGGTGAGCGCAACGACGTCGTCGACTATCTGACCGCCCGCGGCTGGGACGTCACGACGCAGAACATGCCGGATGCCTACGCCGCCAACGGGTTCACCTTCGACGAGGACAGCACGATCGGCTTTTTCAAAGATCTGAGCTACCTGTCGGCGATCAAACACTGACCCGTTCGCTGCGCCGCGGTTGTTCCGGTGAGCGGCCGGCTGGGTTTGATTGCCGTGGTGCGTTCCGAACGCAGTCGGTCAACCGCTTGCTTCAGTTAACTCAAGATCTCGTCGTGGCGGCGACCGGCAGATTGGGATGGCGCGTCACCGCCTGGGCGGCCGCCAGCGCGTCACTGCGAGCGGACAAATGACGAAGGCGCGATAGCTGTTTCCGCAAGAAAGAGATCAACCGGAGGACCGTGACATGCAGAGTGGACGAGCGCCGGCATCCCGCGCGTGAGCCTGTAAGCGGTTGAACGCTTCGAGCGCCTAGAAACGGTGGTTGCCGACCCAGAGCGCGTGCACACCGGTGAAAGATTGCTGAGCCCGATTTAACATCCCGGACAGCGAACGGCTGAGGAGAGCCTCTACTGCGTCCGACACCGACGCGGCAGCCGGTCGAGACGACTGACTGCTTCTGAAGAGGTCCATCAGGGAAAATTCCGGGTAGTTGACGACGCGAACGTCAGCATCCGGATCCATCCCGGCCAGCACCTTAGCCCGGTCGATCGCAGTACGCAGCCCGCCGAGTTCGTCGACCAGCCCGTGCTCCAATGCGTCGGCGCCTGTCCATATCCGACCCTGCGCGACCGCCTCTACAGCCTCGACAGACATTTCGCGGCCAGCGGCGACTCGCTCGACAAAGTCGGTGTAGGCCAGGTCAGCCTCACCCTCTACTCGCGCGCGTTGCTCTTCGGTGAAAGGCTGGTCGATGGACCAAGCATCGGCGTTGGGATTAGTGCGCACCGAGTCGATTCCCAGACCGAGGCGTTCCTTGAGCTCGCGGGCGATGAACTTGCCCGTGAACACACCAATGGAGCCGGTGATCGTACCGGGGTTGGCGACGATCGAGTCGGCACACATCGACACGTAATAACCACCCGATGCCGCCGCCGCGCCCATCGATGCGACGACAGGCCTGCCGCTTTCTCGGACTCTATTGACTTCACGCCAAATGCTTTCTGAGGCGGTGAGCGCGCCACCCGGGCTGTCGACCCGAAGCACGATTGCCGACACGTCGTCGGCGGCCGCCGCTTCTCGCAGCGCGGCCGCGATGTTGTCGGCCCCGACGCTTGTTCTCCCGAAAGGAAGCAGTTGCGGGACTTCTCGGCCGCTGACGATCGCTCCATGGATAGTGACCACGGCGATGGCTGGCTTGGTCCTACGACCCGGTATCGGCGGCATCGGTCGTGAAGCGGTGGCGCGCGCATACCGTGACAGGTACAGCCGCGGGGGCGCTTCGTCGGAATCGGCATGATGAGGCTTTGGCGAACCCACGAGTTCGGCGATGCGCGCGTAAGCCTCGTCACGAAAACCGACGCGGTCGATCAGCCTGCCCGCGAGCGCGTCGTCACGCAGCAACGGTGCCTTGTCGGCGAGCGCATCAATCTGAGCTAAGGGAATGTGGCGCGACTCTGAAACTGCCTGCCACACCTCAATCTTCAGACTTGCAAGGACACGACTGAGCGCTTCGCGGTCAGCTTCGGTGTACTTCTCCTCCGTGAAGCGATGTACGGCTGACTTGTACTCGCCTCGAGAAATGTACTGAGGCTCGACTCCGATCTTGTCGAGCGCGCCGCGCAGGAACAGTGCGTTCGTCGCGAAACCCACCAGACCCACCGTGCCCGCAGGCTGCATCCACACCTCGCGGAATGCTGAGGCCAGGTAGTACGACAGCGTGCCGGGATAGGTCTCGGCCCACGCCAACGACGGCTTGACGTCGCTGAACGCCGCGATGGCCGAACGCAGTTCCTGCACCGCGCCCGGCGACGCAGCGGGCAGCTGTACACGAGCGACCAGGCCCGCGACCCGGTCGTCCTCGGCCGCCCGGTGGATCGCCGCGACGGCTTCCCGCAACAGCAGCGGACGGCCCGCCCCGGAGATCAACGCCAGCGGGTCGAACCCAGCGGTCTCGCTCGGCACCGACGTCAGGTCGAGTTCGAGCACGCATCCGTTCGGGACACCGTTGTGGCGGGCAGTGTCGATGCGCCGTGCCAGCGCGCGCACGTCGTCGAGACCGGGGAGTCCGGACATGCCGGGCAGGAAAACGGACATGCTGCGAGCCTACCGACGTCGCGCAGCGCCTCGGCCCGGCGAGCGCGTCTACCGTGGTGCCGTGCGATTCGACATCTCCGTCCCCCAGCGCGTCGCGGGCCGCTTCGATGCCGGCGCCACTCGCGACTACCTGATCCGGGCTGAAGCACTGGGCTTCACGGGCGCGTGGACGCTGGAGCAGACGGTCGGCCCCTCACCGCTGCTCGCACCGCTGGAGATGCTCGCATGGGCCGCGGCACACACCGAGTGGATCCGCCTGGGGGTGGCCGTCCTCGTGACCTCCCTGCACGAACCGCTTCAACTGGCCTCGGCAGTGACGGCGGTCGACCACCTCAGCCACGGACGGCTCGACCTCGGGGTGGCCCCTGGCGGCGGCACCCGCAAGTTCGCGGCCTTCGGCGTCGAACGCGCCACGTTCGTCAGCAACTTCACCGAAGGGCTCGAGTTGATGAAGGCGGCCTGGTCCGACGAACCCAAGGTGACGTTTCACGGCCGGTTTCGTGACGTCGACGGGTTGCCGATCCAACCCAAACCCGTCCAGCGACCGCACCCGCCGATCTGGTTCGGCGCCAACGCTCCTCGCGCCATCGCCAGGGCGGTGCGCCACGGTGACGCGTTTCTGGGAGCAGGTTCGTCCACCACGTCTGCGTTCGCCGAAGCCGTCAGATGCGTTCGCCGCGAACTCGCCGAACAATCAAGGGATGCTGCGGAATTCACCGTCGGCAAGCGCGTGTACCTGATCGTCGACGATGACCCCTTGCGTGCCAGGGAGCGGGTACTGGCCGGCCTGCGCCGCATCTACGGCGGTATGGCCGGCATCGACGAGGTCCCGGTATCCGGCACACCCGCCGACGTGGTCCGCGGGCTGCGCGATGTCGTCGACGCAGGCGCCGAGATGGTACTGCTCAACCCCGTCTGCGAGAACGTCTCCGAAGACCGCGAGCAGATGGAACGTCTGGCGGCAGAGGTCATTCCGCAGCTGAAGTGACCCACGTCGACTCGAATGAAGCCCGGTCAGCGGCCAATGAAACGGCCGTGCTGCGGGCAGTAGACGGCAACCGCCGCGCGCATCAGCCCCGCGGCCTGCCCGCGATCCATACCGGTGCCGGTAAGGCGGTTGACCACACCGCGCACGACAGGAACCGGGTTGGCGGTGCCGTCCAGACCCGCGGTCAGCATGCCGCAGATACCCTGACCCAACGCAGGCAGGTCGGTTTCACCGAGCGGAATCTGCAGCGCCTCGACGTGATCGGCGAACTTCGCATCATCGTCCTGGGCGTGGGCGGTCGCCACGCCGCCGAACAACGCGATACCGGCGGCCCCAGCGACGGCGGTGAGCCGGCGGAGGTAGGTCATATCTGCTCCTGATGTGTCACGCCTACGCACCATATCGGCGGACGGCGCCCGACGTTACGACCGCCCGACACGAAAGCCCCCGCCTCCACGGCAGGGGCTCCCGGTCGACGCGGGGTTACAGCTCGGTCGCCGAACCGCCCGCCGAGGAGATCTTCTCGCGCGCACTGCCGCTGAACTTGTGCGCGGTGACGTTCACCTTGACGGTGAGCTTGCCGTCGCCGAGCACCTTGACCAGTGCGTTCTTGCGCACCGCGCCCGCGGCCACCAGCTCGTCCACACCGACGTCGCCGCCCTTCGGGAACAGCTTGTTGATGTCGCCGACGTTGACGACCTCGTACTCGGTGCGGAAGCGGTTGCGGAAGCCCTTGAGCTTCGGCAGCCGCATGTGGATCGGCATCTGACCGCCCTCGAACGTCGCAGGGACGTTCTTGCGGGCCTTGGTGCCCTTGGTGCCGCGACCCGCGGTCTTGCCCTTCGAACCCTCGCCGCGACCCACCCGGGTCTTGGCGGTCTTCGAACCGGGTGCCGGTTTCAGGTCATGCAGCTTGATAGGTGTCATGCTTTAGCCTTCCGCTCTTCGCGCGAGCGCTCATCGCCGACCTCCACTGCTTCAACTCTGACGAGGTGATGCACGGTCCTGATCAGGCCACGCGTCTGCGCGTTGTCCTCACGGACGACGGACTGGCGGATCTTGCGCAGCCCCAACGACCGCAGGCTCTCCCGCTGCTTCCAGCGCGCACCGATGGTGCTGCGCACCTGAGTGATCTTCAGCTCTGCCATTTACGACGACCCTTCACGCGCTGCCGACGCGGCAAGCGCCTCGGCCTCCCGGCGCGCCCGCAGCATGCCCGCAGGCGCCACATCTTCAATCGGCAGCCCGCGTCGGGCGGCGACCTCTTCGGGACGCTGCAGCAGCTTCAGCGCGGCAACGGTGGCGTGCACCACGTTGATCGCGTTGTCGCTGCCCAGCGACTTGGCCAGGATGTCGTGCACGCCGGCGCATTCCAGCACCGCGCGAGCCGCACCGCCGGCGATCACACCGGTACCGGGGCTGGCCGGACGCAGCATCACCACACCGGCGGCGGCTTCGCCCTGCACCGGGTGGGTGATGGTGCCGCCGATCAGCGGAACCCGGAAGAAGTTCTTGCGTGCTTCTTCGACGCCCTTGGCAATGGCGGCGGGAACTTCCTTGGCCTTGCCGTATCCGACGCCGACCATGCCCTTGCCGTCGCCGACGATCACCAGCGCGGTGAAGCTGAACCGGCGGCCACCCTTGACCACCTTGGAGACGCGGTTGATCGAGACGACGCGCTCGAGGTAGTTGCTCTTGTCGCCGCCGTCGCGGCCGCGACCGCCACGGTCGTCGCGGCGACCACGTCCGTCGCGGTCGCCCCGCGACCCGCGGCCGTCCTGGGGGCCGCCGGCTGTTGCCTGTTCGGCCATCATGCAGTCCTTCCCATTGTGTTGAGCTCAGTCATCAGAATTCCAACCCGCCTTCGCGCGCCGCATCGGCCAGCGCCGCGATCCGTCCGCCGTAGGTGTACCCACCGCGGTCGAACACGACCTTGTCGATCCCTGCGGCCTTCGCGCGCTCGGCGATCAGCTGACCGACCCGCACGCTGTGGGCTTTCTTGTCACCGTCGACCGCCCGCACATCGGCCTCGATCGAGGACGCCGCGGCCAACGTGGTGCCTTCGAGGTCGTTCACCAGCTGCACGTGAATGTGCCGTGACGAACGGTTGACCACCAACCGCGGCACCTCTGCCGTGCCGGAGATCTTCTTGCGCAGGCGAGCGTGCCGACGCAGCCGCGCCACCCGCCGGGTCTGCGAGATGTTCTGGCCCACGGGCTTGCGCGTCGGCGCTGCCGAATTTGTTGTCGAAGCCATTTACTTACCTGTCTTTCCGACCTTGCGACGGATCTGCTCGCCCTCGTAGCGGATGCCCTTGCCCTTGTAGGGATCGCTCTTGCGCAGGCGGCGGATGTTCGCCGCGACCTGGCCGACCTTCTGCTTGTCGATGCCGGAGATCGAGAACTTCGTCGGTGTCTCCACCGCGAACGTCACCCCCTCGGGGGCGGTGATGACCACCGGGTGGCTGTAGCCCAACGCGAACTCGAGGTTGGAACCCTTGAGCTGCACGCGGTAACCGACCCCGAAGATCTCCATCTTGGTGGTGTAACCCTCGGTGACACCGGTGATCAGGTTCGCCACCAGCGTGCGCGACAGACCGTGCAGCGAACGGCTGCGCCGCTCGTCGTCGGGCCGCGACACCACGATGGCGCCGTCGTCGTCACGGGCGACCCGGATCGGGTCGGCCACCGCCAGTTCGAGAGTGCCCTTGGGCCCCTTCACCGACACGTTCTGCCCGTCGATCGACACGTCAACCCCGCTGGGGACCGGGACCGGCTGCTTTCCAATACGCGACATTTGAGCTCTACTCCCTCTCGCCTACCACACGTACGCGAGGACTTCGCCGCCCACGCCCTCTTGGGCTGCCTGGCGGTCGGTCCGGAGCCCCGACGACGTGGAGATGATCGCCACGCCGAGGCCGCCGAGAACCCGCGGCAGATTGGTGGATTTCGCGTACACCCGCAGGCCGGGCTTGGACACGCGGCGCAGGCCGGCGATGCTTCGCTCCCGGCTGGGGCCGTACTTCAGTTGCACGACAAGCGACTTGCCGACCCGAGCATCCTCGGTGCGGTAGTCGGCGATGTAGCCCTCTTTCTTCAAGATCTCGGCGATGTTGGCCTTGAGCTTGGAGTGGGGCAGTGTCACCTCGTCGTGGTACGCCGAATTGGCGTTGCGCAGACGTGTCAGGAAGTCTGCGATCGGGTCCGTCATAGTCATCGAGCGCTGCTCCTCTTCGTCGCTGCGCTCAGAATCGTCGTCATCGCGGTCATGACAGCGGTCTCACCTTTCTCGCGGTGGTTCCCGGTATCCGGGCCTACCGCAACCTGTTTGGTTGGTCTGGTCGGTTCGGGCTGGATTACCAGCTGCTCTTCTGCACACCGGGCAGTTCGCCGGCGTGCGCCATCTCGCGCAGGCAGATCCGGCACAGGCCGAACTTGCGGAAGACGGCGCGTGGGCGCCCGCACCGCTGGCAGCGGGTGTAGGCGCGCACCTCGAACTTCGGCTTCTTGTTGGCCTTGTTGACCAGTGCCTTCTTTGCCATAACTCAGTTCTCCTTGAACGGAAAGCCCAGCGCCCGCAGCAGCGCTCGTCCTTCGTCGTCGGTCGTCGCCGAGGTGACGACGGTGATGTCCATGCCACGGGGGCGGTCGATGGAGTCCACATCGATCTCGTGGAACACCGACTGCTCGGTGAGTCCGAAGGTGTAGTTGCCGGTGCCGTCGAACTGCTTGGGCGACAGCCCGCGGAAGTCGCGGATACGCGGCAGCGCGATCGAGATCAACCGGTCGAGGAATTCCCACATCCGGTCGCCGCGCAGCGTGACGCGGGCGCCGATCGGCATGCCCTCGCGAAGCTTGAACTGGGCGATGGACTTACGCGCCCGGCGCACCTCCGGCTTCTGACCGGTGATCAGTGCGAGATCGTTGACCGCGCCGTTGATCAGCTTCGCGTCACGGGCGGCGTCGCCGACGCCCATGTTGACGACGACCTTGACCACGCCGGGGATCTGCATGACGTTCGCGTAGCCGAACTCCTTGGCCAGCGTGTCGCGGATCTCCTCGCGGTAACGCTGCTTGAGGCGCGGGAGGGTCTTTGCGGTGTTTTCGACGGTGGTCATGTCAGTTGATGTCCTTGCCGTTGGTCTTGGCGATGCGGACCTTCTTGCCGGTCTCCTCGTCAACCCGGTACGTGATGCGGGTCGGCTTGCCGTCGGAGTCGACGACCATCACGTTGGAGACGTCGATCGGCGCCTCCTGGGTGACGATGCCGCCGGACTGTGCGCCGCGCTCGTTGCTCGACACCGCCGTGTGCTTCTTGATCCGGTTGACGCCCTCGACGAGGACTTTGTTGCGCGCCGGGTAGGCGACCAGCACCTTGCCCTTGGCGCCCTTGTCCTTGCCGGAGATGACGAGCACGGTGTCGCCCTTGTGGACCTTCATCTACAACACCTCCGGAGCAAGCGAGACGATCTTCATGAAGCGCTTCTCGCGCAGTTCGCGGCCGACCGGGCCGAAGATGCGGGTACCGCGCGGGTCGTTGTCGGCCTTGATGATGACGGCGGCGTTCTCGTCGAACTTGATGTAGCTTCCGTCGGCGCGACGACGCTCCTTGACGGTGCGCACGATGACGGCCTTCACGATCTCGCCACGCTTGACGTTGCCGCCGGGAATGGCTTCCTTGACGGTCGCCACGATGACATCGCCGATGCCGGCATAGCGCCGCGACGAGCCACCGAGCACGCGGATGCACAGGATCTCCCTGGCGCCCGTGTTGTCGGCGACCTTGAGCCGCGATTCCTGCTGAATCACTCGATCTCCTCGACCTGGTTTTTGTATGCACGCCAGATACCGACCTGGACGTACGCGGTCTTGCTGTCACCGAAAGGCACGCGGGGCCCGCCGCACGCGACTGGCCGAGGTCTGCCCAAGGCAACCGCCTGATTCTATGGGAGGACCTGCAGGAAGCCAAATCGTCGCTGATCACGCCCTCCCATGCATCGCGAGCGCGCGTGTTTGTCGACGACCCGCCGCGGATTCTCGACACTTTTCGCACGCTCGCGGGACCCCGAGCGCCCGGTCACCAGCAGTTTCGCGTCGACTCGACGAATGATCGCTCAGGGAACGACGATGCCGAACTCCCCCAGCAGCGGCGAGGCGAGCGGGTCGAAGCCCGCCGTCTGAGCGGGAGCTTCGACGTGCACCGCCACCAGGTAGTCGCCGGTGCTCGTCGGGATATGGGCGATCCGGTCGCCGAACTGCACCGCGGGTCCCGGCGAGCCCGCCCACGACCCGAGCAGCTTCTGACCGCTGTAGCCGCACAGTTCGGCCGGCAGCACGCTCAGCGTGCTGATATCGGCCGCCGCCACGGCGTCGTCGGCATAGCGTTCGAACGCTTCGGCCGGCGGCAGCGTCGTCTCGGCAATGGTGACCGTCGCCCACATCCCGTCCGGTCCGGCCAACCGCAGCGCGACATCCCCCTGCCCCGCCGCCGTGGACCATCCCGCCGGTAGAGCCACCGTGATCCTGGGCGCCGCCGGATCGGGCACCGCGGCCAACACCTGCTGGGATGGCGTGTCCGGCAGGTTGCACGCGCGATCGACCGCCGAGGTTTGCGGCGTCGGCACGATGCCCGGCTGGGCGGTATCAAGCTGCGGGTCGGGCGACGCGGTCGACGACGGTGTCGAGGTGGCGGAGATCGTCGTGTCGGAGACCACGGCCTCTTCTGCGATCGGTACGCCTTCGCTGTTGTCGACACACGCGGTCAGCAGGCACGTCAGCGCGATCGCCTGCCCCACGGCGTACTTCATGGCTCCCGTCCCGCCCCCACGCTCGGTGTATTCAGTCCTTCGCGAAGGCGCGAGCGAACTCCCGCTCCAGGTCCAGATACGGCTTACCCGAGACGTCTATGTTCACCGCGACGATCGTGCCACCGGTGAACGCGAACGGCGGCGTATACGAACGGGAAACCGGGGATCCGGCGTTCCTGCCGATGCTCAGACTCGCGCCGGCGAGCCCGAACGTCCCCGGGTGGACACGCATTTCGCGCAACGTCGCGACCTGCTGGTCATCGATATACAAAGCCGCGTCTCCGATCGGGGTATGGCTGCCCTCGGCAGTTCCGGTGCGCACATACGCGACCCCGAACGAGTGCCGCCCCAACGGCACTGCATCCGGCGACGACATTCGCTGCTCGTCTTCGCCCAGGAAGTTGTAGACGTAGTGAAGCCGCCCGTCCTGCACGAACATCACGTGACCGCCGTGAGCGCCACCATGTTTGAAGATCACGCCTTCGGCGCCCGACGTGTCGATCGCCATCTCGGCCATGGCCGCGAACGACCGCCCCTGTATCTCGACCGCAGCTCCCATCCCGACGTCGGCGGCGCCCGGGTAGTACCGGTACGAGTCACGCCGGCCCGCCACCCCCGGCCGCCACCGCGAAATGGTGTCGAAGATGTTCAGGTCACCAAGCGGCAACCCGTTGTACTTGTCGGCCTCGGCGAACCACAGCTCCTTGAGTTCTTCGAGTTTGTCCGGGTTTTCGGCGGCCAGATCATGGCACTGACTGCGGTCGGCTTCGATGTGGAACAGCTCCCATCGATCGCTGTCGAAATGCGACCAACCCGCCGGCGATGCGGCGTGCACGGTGTTGGCGAACCAGCCGTCGTGCCAGATCCCCCGTGTGCCGAGCATCGTGTAGAACTGCGTGCGCTTGTCGGTTGCCGCCGACGAATCCCGCAGCGCTGCCTCGAAACTCACCCCGTCCAGCGGCTTCTGGGGCACTCCTTTGACCGTGTCCGGCGGGGTGATACCGAGGAGCTGATAGATCGTCGGTGTGACGTCGCAGACGTTGATGTAGCTGTCTCGCACCTCGCCGTGTGCGGCGAGCCCCACGGGCCAGGAGATGATTGCGGGGTCCGCGATCCCCCCTTCGTGCGAGGCGTAGCGCTTGAAGAGTTTGTACGGCGCGTTGAACGCCATCGCCCAGCCGGTCGGATAGTGGTTGTAGGTCTCCGGGCCGCCGAGGTCGTCGATGAGACGAAGGCCGTCCTCGACGGTGTCGATGTATCCGTTGAAGAACTTGACCTCGTTCACCGATCCGTTCGGGCCGCCTTCGCCGCTCGCGCCGTTGTCGGAGATGACGACGATGATCGTGTTGTCGAGCTGACCCGACTCCTCCAGATAGTCGATGATGCGACCGATCTGCGCATCGGTGTAGGACAGGAATCCGGCGAACACTTCGGCCATGCGCGCGAACAGGCGCTTCTCGTCGTCGCCGAGCTCATCCCACGGCCGCACCGTGTCCTGTGTCGGCCACGGTTCACCGTTGGGCCCCTTGACGTCTCCGTACGGATTGATCGGCGAGAGCTCGGTGTCGGCGGGCACGATGCCGAGATTCTTCTGGTTCTCCAGCACGATCTCGCGGTATCGCTCGTAGCCCATGTCGAACTTGCCGGCGTAGCGGTCGGCCCACTCGGCGAAGACGTGATGCGGGGCGTGTCCGGCTCCTGGGCAGACGTAGGAGAACCACGGCTTGTCCGGTGCGATCACCTTCGCATCGCGGATGAACTCGATAGTCTTGTCCGCCAGGTCCTTTGACAGGTGGTAACCCTCCTCCGGTGCGGCCGGCGGCGCGACGGGGTGGTTGTCGTAGACCAGCTCCGGATACCACTGATCGGTTTCGCCGCCCATGAACCCGTAGAACCGCTCGAAGCCGCGCGACAGGGGCCAATGTCGTTTGGTGGAGGCCAGATTCGACTCCTCGAGCGGTGTCAGATGCCACTTGCCGACGCAATAGGTGTTGTATCCGTGTTCGGCCAGCACTTCGGACAGTAGCGCGGTGTCGAAGGGGATCCGCCCGTTGCAGCCGGGGAAGCCTTCGGTGAACTCCTCTATGGTCGCCATGCCGACGGTCGTCGGGTTGCGACCGGTCAACAGGGACGCCCTGGTCGGCGAGCAGAGCGCGGTGGTGTGGAACTGCGACAGTCGAACGCCGCGTTCGGCGATACGGCTCATCGTGGGCATCTCGACGAGGCCGCCGAAGCAGTCCCATGTGGCGATACCGATGTCGTCCCAGACGAGGTAGAGCACGTTGGGGGCGCCTTCGGGGGCGTTCGGTGCGGCGTACGGGCCCCAGTCCGGTTCCGAGTCGCGGATATCGAGTTCGATCTTGCCGTTGAATTCGGTTGCCATGCCCAGCCTTGTCCGGTGTCGCGTCGCAGTGTGGCCCGGAGATTACACGTGGGGTGTCTCGGTTAGCTGACGATTCGACGACGACGCCGTCACCGCCCGTCTGGTCAGCCACCACTGAACGACTCCGAGAGGAACCGTCCACCCCAGCCATGCACCGACTCCGGCGACAAACCATTGGAAATGTTCGGCATTGCCGCCAAAGACGTTGTTCTGCAATGGTTGAAAGGAGACATAGATGACAGGCGTCCAGATTCGGTTGGTGATGACAGACAGTGCCAGCACCGCGCTGCGCACCATGTTCCGCCGGTGGTCGGAGATACGGCGACTCCGGGCCGCGACATAGCCCCTCGCGGTGAACCACAGCCACAGCGCGCCCAACGTCACGTTGCTGACGGCCAAAAGTGGTCCGAACGGAGTGACCGCGCCGATCACCATCGCCGACACGGCCGCCGGGAGTGCAGCGACGACGTACACGCGTCCGCAACGGCGATGCAGCGCGGGGTGACGCGTACGAAGCCCGGGCCAGATCTGCACGACTGCCGCGACCATCGCGACGCTCGCGAACATCACATGAAACACCAGCAGCGGGTAGTGCAGCCAGAACGTAGCGGGCACCCGGGTGCCGCCGGCCAGATACGGCGGTACGGAGAAGCCCAGAAAGCACGCCACGACGACCGCGAGTGCAAGCGCCCGCCGGTGAGAAGTCCGAAATGCGTATGACATACGCAAAGAGCGTACGGCATACGCGTTCGATGTCCAGTGACTTAGGCTGACCATCGATGAGCGAATCCCTACCGCGCGCACTGAAGCTCCTCTGGCATGAGCCGCGCGAGCCCGCACGCTCCACTGGGCTGAGCCGGGAGCGCATTGTGCGCGCAGCCGTCGAACTGGCCGACGCTGAGGGTCTCGACGCTCTGTCCATGGCCCGACTCGCCGAGCGTCTGGGGTGCGGCACGATGTCGCTGTACCGGCATGTCGCCAACAAGGACGCGCTCGTGATCTTCATGTCGGCTGACGCGGTCGGTCGTCCGCCAACCGGTACGCCCGCCGATTGGGCTGAGGCACTGACGAATTGGGCGACGGGATTGTGGGACGTCTACCACCGCCACCCGTGGGTGCTACAGGCCGTGTCCGCCGGGCCGCCGGCCGATCCGGGCCAGGTGGCGTGGCTGGACGCGGGGCTGGCCGCCCTCGCCGAAACCGGGCTCACCGAGCGCGAGAAGTTCGCCGCGGTCATGGCGGTCCTGCATTTCGTCCGTGGCGCAGCGGCAGTCGACATCGAGGCTGGTCGAACCGATTGGCCGGGCTATCCGGCGCTTCTTCGGGGCCTGCTCGACCCGGAGAAGTTCCCGGCGCTCGCCGCGGCGCTGCAAGAGGGTGTCTTCGACCACACCGTCGACGACCCCTCCGCCGACTTCCGTTCCGGATTGGGTCAACTGCTCGACGGCATCGCCACCAGGATCGGTTAGCGGGCGCGACGACGCCGGCGACCGAAAACTCCCTCTGCCATTCGACCAAAACGTGCAGTTCAGCCAATTCGTATACGGTTTCGCATTGTGACTCGCTCGTTTCGGCGCTTCGATGAGTGGCTCAACCGCCAACTCGAAGAATGCGCACGCAATGCCGGCACTGACGTGGAAACCTACGTCGCACGTGCGGTCGCATCACAAATGGTCGCCGACCAGATGCGCACCAACGTCTCGGCGAAGGAACTACTTTCGCACCTGTCCGAATCAGGAGTGCTGGACAGCGATGCCATGCCGGACGTGTCGACAGTGGTAAACGACCCCGATCGACTGAACTCACTGCGTTCCACCGGCTTGCTCGACTCACCTCCGGACCCGGCCTACGACCGGATCACTCGAGCGGCCGCAGAGGCGCTGGGGACCCCGTTCGCGGCGGTGAGCCTGGTCGACGCCGACCGTACGTTCTACAAGAGCACCGCCGGGATGGGGAAGCTCTCCGTCGAGGAGCGAGCGATGCCCTTCGACCAATCCATCTGTCAGTACACCGTGGCCGATGGAGCCGCGCTGGTCATCGAAGATGCGCGAACCGACCCCGTGTTCATGAACCACCCGGTGGCCCGTGGCGGCGCGATGGCCGCGTACCTCGGCATCCCCTTGATCGATCAGGACGGCCACGCGATCGGCACGCTGTGCGTGTCGGACAGCAAGCCGAGACAGTGGAGTACCGGTCACGTCCAGATTCTGAGCGATTTGGCGCAACTGACCGTGGAGCGGATTTTCGCCACCCCTCCCACTTCAAGCGCTTGAGAGTAGACCTTCAGCTAACCCGGGTTTCACCCTCTCGCAAGCGCGCATTGCCGACAGCTGCCCTAAGTGCGCTTTTTGACATTGAGGTCGGTGAAGTGCATCTAACATAGTTGCCAGTTTTGTCCGAGAGAGTGATAAATGCAGCTTAAGGCGGATGTCTCGGAGCACGAGCCTAGTAGCCGTCCGACGGTGCCGCGGTTGAAGGTCGTGCCGGCTCCGTCGCCGAATCCGACACCCCGCTGGGTTGAAGTTCTCCGCGTCGATCCCTGGTATTCCGTGATCACCGTCGTCCTCGACGCCGTCCCCGCGGTGGCCGCGGTGGCGCTGGCGCATTGGTGGATCCCGGGCGACATGGAGCAGGATCGCAACATCGCCCTGTTCTCGTGGCTTTTCGTCCCGATTCTGCTGATCGTGATGACCACCCGGTCGATGTACCGACAGAAGCTGAACGAGGGCTTCCTGGACCAGTTCGAGCCCGTGGCAACGTCGACCGCGGTGGCCGCTCTGGCCACGTTGACGCTGATGGTGCTCCTGGTGCCCCGTCTGCCGGTCGGAGAGGTTCTCACGCCGTACGTCCGCCCGAGCGAGCTTGTCCTGAAGATCTGGGTGTTCGCCGCCATTCTCATTCCCGTGGTGCGCCTGGCTCGGTCGTTGGTGAACCGCTGGCTGCGCAGGAGGTTCGATGTCGGCAGGCCGGCACTGGTCGTCGGCGCCGGTCCGGTCGCCCATCAGCTCATTTCCCGCATGCGTCAGATCCGGGACTACGGCATGTGTCCGGTCGGTGTATTGGACGACACGCGGCCCACAGATGTGGAGATGTTCGACGTCCCTTATCTGGGCGGTACGAACGAGCTCGAGAGCGCCGCGCGCGCCACCCGGGCCGAGGAGCTCATCATCGCCCCGTCGCAGTTGCCCGACGAACACCTGTCGCGAACCGCGCAATTGGCTCAGGAACTCGGGTTGCGTGTGCGCGTGGTGCCGCGATTGATGGACTCGGTGGGCAGCGGCACCCGAATCGAGCACATGGGCGGGGTACCGCTCATGGTGCTGACTCGCGTCAATCCGAAAGGTTGGCAATTCGCCGTCAAGCATGGCGGTGACCGCGTCGCTGCGCTGGTCGGACTTGTGCTCATTTCGCCGTTGCTGCTCGTGCTCGCGATGGCGGTGAAGTTCAGCTCGCCGGGCCCGATCTTCTTCAGTCAAGAGCGGATCGGACGCGACGGAAGGGTGTTCGGGTGCTTGAAGTTTCGCACCATGCACCAACCCGAGAAGGCCGCGGCGGGTTTCGAACCCGAGAAGGGTACGGCGCCGGGCGGAGTCGAGGGCGAGGATCGACGCACCCGCATCGGCCGCATCATGCGCAAGGCATCGCTGGACGAACTGCCCCAACTGATCAACGTGCTACGCGGAGAGATGAGCCTGGTGGGCCCGCGTCCCGAGCGGCCGGAGTTCGTCGAGTTGTTCGAGATGCACGTACGTCGCTACGGCCAACGCCACCGGGTGAAGGCGGGCATGACGGGTTGGGCCCAGGTGCACGGTTTCCGGGGGCAGACCTCAATTGCCGACCGCGCCGAATGGGACAACTACTACATCGACAACTGGTCCCTGCTTTTGGATTTCAAGATATTGGTCCTGACCGTGCTGGCGGTCCTGCGGCCCGCGGAGGACTGAGCGCAAAGCGAAAAACCCCCGAGACACATGCGGTGTTCGGGGGTTTTCCTTGCGGTTCGGCCTATTTGGCCTTCTCGAGAATCTCGACGAGCCGCCAGCGCTTGGTTGCCGACAGCGGACGCGTCTCCATCAGCGACACCCGGTCGCCGATGCCCGCGCTGTCGTCCTCGTCGTGTGCCTTGACCTTCTTGGTGGTGCGGATGATCTTGCCGTAGAGCGGGTGGCTCTTACGATCTTCCAGCTCGACCACGATGGTCTTCTGCATCTTGTCCGAGACCACGTACCCGATGGCCGTCTTGCGGCGGCCACGCTCCTCGTCCTTGCGCGGGGTGTACTTGGGCCCTTTTGCAGTGTTGTCTGCCATTTCTACGAATCCTCACCCACGGGTCCGGAGGCCAGACCCAACTCACGTTCGCGCAGCACGGTGTACACGCGCGCGATTTCCTGACGCACCGTGCGAAGCCGGCGGTTGTTCGACAATTGGCCGGTCGCCATCTGGAAGCGCAGGTTGAACAACTCTTCCTTGGACTCGCGCAGCCGACCCTTCAATTCGTCGTCGGTCAGCTCGCGCAGTTCGCCCGGCGTCACTCCCACTGCCATCAGAAGTGCTCCTCTCGGGTGACGATGCGTGCCTTGATCGGCAGCTTGTGGATCGCACGGGTCAGCGCGGCCCGGGCGGTCGCCTCATCGGGGTAGCTCAACTCGAAGAGCACGCGGCCCGGTTTGACGTTGGCCACCCACCACTCGGGCGAACCCTTACCGGAACCCATGCGGGTTTCGGCCGGCTTCTTGGTCAGCGGGCGGTCCGGGAAGATGTTGATCCACACCTTGCCGCCACGCTTGATGTGCCGGTTGATCGCGATACGTGCGGACTCGATCTGCCGGTTGGTGATGTAGGCGTGCTCGAGCGCCTGGATACCGTAGTCACCAAAGCTCACCGTGGTGCCGCCGCTGGCGATGCCGCGCTGCCTCGGGTGGTGTTGCTTACGGTGCTTGACCTTGCGGGGAATCAACATGATTCAGCTCTCCGTATTTTCTGTCGGCGTCTCGGCCGCCGCTGCGGTCTGCGAAGCCGCGGCGTTGTCCGCGACGCTGCCGGCCGGAGCCGTGCCGCTCTCGGAACCGCCCGAAGCGGCACGGCCGGCTTCGGTGCTCGTCGCGGTGGTGCCCGACGCGCCGCTGCGACGCGGCCGGGTGCCAGAAGGACGCTCGCGGCGCGGACGATCCGCACCGGCCGGCACGGCGGCGGCCAGCTCACGCTTGCCACCGACGATGTCGCCCTTGTAGATCCACACCTTCACGCCGATACGGCCGAACGTCGTCTTGGCCTCGTACAGGCCGTAGTCGATGTCGGCGCGCAACGTGTGCAGCGGCACGCGACCTTCGCGGTAGAACTCCGAGCGGCTCATCTCGGCGCCACCGAGGCGACCCGAGCACTGCACGCGAATTCCCTTGACGTTGGGCTGCCGCATCGCGGACTGGATCGCCTTGCGCATGGCGCGGCGGAAGGCCACGCGGTTGGACAGCTGCTCGGCAACGCCTTGGGCCACCAACTGCGCCTGCGATTCGGGATTCTTCACCTCGAGGATGTTCAGCTGCACCTGCTTGCCGGTCAGCTTCTCCAGGTCGGCGCGAATACGGTCGGCTTCGGTGCCACGGCGGCCGATCACGATGCCCGGGCGTGCGGTGTGGATGTCCACACGCACGCGGTCCCGGGTGCGCTCGATCTCCACGTCGGCGATGCCGGCGCGCTCGAGGCCGGTGGCCAGCAGCCGTCGGATCGCGACGTCTTCCTTGACGTAATCCTTGTACTGCTTATCGGCGTACCACCGGGACTTCCAGTCGGTGGTGATACCGAGCCGGAAGCCGTGGGGATTGATTTTCTGGCCCACTACTCCGAGCCCTCCTTCGCGTCGGACGCTTCAGCAGTCGATTTCTCAGCCTTGGTGGCGGCTTTCGCCTCGGCCGACTTCTTGGGTGCGGCCTTCTTGGCTGGCGCCTTCTTGGCGGGCGCCTGCTCTGCGGTCTTGTTGGCGGGAGCCTTCTTGGCCGCTTCAGCGCTCTTGGCCTTACTGCCCTGAGCGCGACGCGAACGAGCCGCGCTGGCCGACTGGCCGCCGCCACGCTGCTCCTGGCTCACTCTGCTCTCCACGATCACCGTGATGTGGCTGGTGCGCTTGCGAATCCGGAAGGCACGGCCCTGCGCGCGTGGCCGGATGCGCTTGGCGGTTGGCCCCTCGTCGGCGTAGACGGTCGCGACCACGAGAGTGGACGGGTCGAGGCCCTCGTTGTTCTGCGCGTTGGCCGCCGCGCTCGCGATGACCTTGGCGACCGGCTCGCTGGCCGCCTGCGGAGCCCACCGCAGGATGTCCAGCGCTTCGGACACCGACTTACCGCGCACCAGGTCGATGACGCGGCGCGCCTTCGTCGGCGATACGCGCACGAAGCGCGCCTTCGCCGTCGCGGACGGATATTCAATCGCTGTAGTCATTAGCGCCTCTTCGCCTTCCGGTCATCCTTGATGTGACCCTTGAAGGTGCGGGTGGGGGCGAACTCGCCGAGCTTGTGCCCGACCATCGCCTCGGTGACGAACACCGGGACATGCTTGCGGCCGTCATGCACCGCAAAGGTGTGCCCGATGAAGTCGGGGATGATGGTCGACCGACGCGACCAGGTCTTGATGACCTGCTTGGTGTTCTTCTCGTTCTGCGCGTCGACCTTCTTCAACAGATGGTCGTCGACGAACGGACCCTTCTTCAGGCTGCGTGGCATATTCCTTGTACCTGCCTACTCTCAGCGCTTCTTGCCGGTGCGCCGGCGACGGACGATGAGCTTGTTGCTCGCTTTGTTCGGCTTGCGGGTGCGGCCTTCGGGCTTGCCCCACGGGCTCACCGGGTGACGACCACCGGAGGTCTTGCCTTCACCACCGCCGTGGGGGTGATCGACCGGGTTCATCACGACGCCACGGACGGAGGGGCGCTTGCCCTTCCACCGCATGCGGCCGGCCTTGCCCCAGTTGATGTTCGCCTGCTCGGCGTTGCCCACCTCGCCGACGGTGGCGCGGCAGCGCACGTCGACGCGGCGGATCTCACCCGAGGGCATACGCAGCGACGCATAGGTGCCCTCCTTGCCCAGCAACTGGATGCTGGCGCCGGCCGAGCGCGCGAGCTTGGCGCCGCCGCCTGGCCGCAGTTCCACCGCATGCACCAGGGTGCCCGCGGGGATGTTGCGCAGCGGCAGGTTGTTACCCGGTTTGATGTCGGCGTTGGGACCCGACTCGACGACGGTGCCCTGCTTGAGACCTTCGGGGGCGATGATGTAGCGCTTCTCCCCGTCGAAGTAGTGCAGCAGTGCGATGTTGGCCGTGCGGTTGGGGTCGTACTCGATGTGCGCGACCTTGGCGTTGACGCCGTCCTTGTCGTGGCGACGGAAGTCGATCACCCGGTAGGCACGCTTGTGTCCACCGCCCTTGTGCCGGGTGGTGATGCGGCCGTGCGCGTTTCGACCGCCCTTGCCGTGCAGCGGTCGAACCAGCGACTTCTCCGGGTGGTCGCGAGTGATCTCAGCGAAGTCGGAGACACTGGCACCGCGGCGACCGGGGGTCGTCGGCTTGTACTTGCGAATTGCCATGATTCTCTAGGTCTTCCTCCGTCGCCGGCTTGACGAAATCAAGCCGGTGCTCCGAACAGGTCGATGGGCTTGCTACCCGCGGCCAGCGTGACGATGGCGCGCTTGGTGCTCTTGCGCTTCCCGTATCCGGTGCGGGTGCGCTTGCGCTTGCCCTGCCGGTTGGCGGTGTTCACCGAGTCGACCTTGACGCCGAAGATCTTCTCGATCGCGATCTTGATCTGCGTTTTGTTCGAGTCGGGATGCACGATGAACGTGTAGACGTTGTCCTCGATCAGCCCGTACGACTTCTCGGAGATGACCGGCGACAGGATGATGTCGCGGGGGTCAGTGACGGTCGCCATCAGGCCGACACCTCCTCTTTCGCAGTCTGGTTGGCGCTGATGTAGGCGTTGAGCGCCTCCACGCTGAAGATCACGTCGTCAGCGTTCAGCACGTCGTACGTGTTCAGCTGGTCGGGCGAGATCACGTGCACGCCCGGGAGATTGCGCACGCTCTTGGCGCTGACCTCGTCGGCGCGGCCGATCACCACGAGCACCTTGTTCTTCTCGAGCTTGCGGTCGGCGACGAGTGTGGCCAGGAACGCCTTGGCGCTCTTGGTCGACGGCGTCTGGCCCGCGACGATCTCGGTGACCGCGTGAATCCGGTCGTTGCGCGCCCGGTCGGACAGCGCACCGCGCAGAGCGGCCCGAATCATCTTCTTCGGGGTCCGCTCGCTGTAGTCGCGCGGCTTGGGGCCGTGCACGATGCCTCCGCCGGTGAACTGCGGCGCCCGAATCGAGCCCTGGCGCGCGCGGCCGGTGCCCTTCTGCCGGTACGGCTTCTTGCCGCCGCCGCGAACTTCACCGCGCGACTTGGTGGAGTGCGTGCCCTGCCGCGCCGCGGCCAGCTGCGCGGTGACCACCTGGTGCATCAACGCGATGTTCACCTCGACGTCGAACAGCTCGGCGGGCAGCTCGACGGAGCCGTCTTTCGCCCCCGCCGGGGTGTGGACATCAACTTTGAGAGCCATTACTCGCTCCTCTTGATTGCGCTGCGGACCATCACGAGCCCGCCGTTACGGCCGGGGATTGCGCCCTTGATCAACAGCACGCCGTTCTCGGCATCGACCTTGTGCACCACCAGGTTCAGCGTCGTCACGCGGTCGTTGCCCATGCGGCCCGACATGCGCGTGCCCTTGAACACGCGGCCGGGTGTGGCGCAGCCACCGATCGAACCGGGGCGGCGGTGCACGGCCTGTGCACCGTGGCTGGCGCCCTGACCGCGAAAACCGTGCCGCTTCATCGTGCCTGCGAAACCCTTGCCCTTGCTGGTGCCGGTGACGTCGACGTAGTTGCCGTCGGCGAAGATCTCGGCGGTCAGCTCCTGGCCCACCTCGTATTCGGCGGCGGCGGACTCGTCATCGAGCCGCAGCTCAGCCAGATGCCGGCGCGGGTTGACCCCGGCGGCCGAATATTGGCCCGTGACAGGCTTATTGACCTTGCGCGGGCTGATCTCGCCGTAGGCCAACTGCACCGCGCTGTAGCCGTCGCGCTCCGGCGTACGGATACGCGTCACCACATTGGGCCCGGCCTTGACGACCGTCACCGGCACGACCCGGTTGTTCTCGTCGAACACCTGCGTCATGCCCAGTTTGGTGCCCAGAATGCCTCGCCGCGGGGCGGCGGATTTATTACCGCTAGCCATGTTCTGGTCTCTCCTACTGGATGTTGACGTCGACGCTGGCCGGCAGATCGATGCGCATCAAGGCGTCAACGGTCTTCGGCGTGGGGTCGAGGATGTCGATCAGCCGCTTGTGAGTACGCATCTCGAAGTGCTCCCGCGAGTCCTTGTACTTGTGCGGGGACCGGATGACGCAGTACACGTTCTTCTCAGTCGGCAGCGGCACAGGACCAACCACGCTGGCGCCGGTTCTGGTGACCGTTTCCACGATCTTGCGCGCCGAGGCGTCGATCGCCTCGTGGTCGTAGGCCTTGAGCCTGATGCGGATCTTCTGTCCCGCCACGCTTCTCCTACCTCACTCATACTGGGCCCGAAATCGGGCCGCCCTCACCGGCGCAGTCACGCTGCATGCCGCCGCTGTTCTTCTGTCTGTGGTCCACCGGCCCCCGCGGTCGGGTGTGTCGCCCGCACACGCACTCGTCCGCTCGAAAATCTTCGCGATCGAGATTGGCACCGGATGCGCCCGGTTGGGCGCCGGTCGTATGCCCCGGCCACGCGGTCCGAACAGGCACCGTCCCGGCTCAAGGCAACCCGAACAGTATGCCCTAGAAAACGGCACGCTCCAAATCCCTGGCCACGAGATACCCGCTGGCCCTGGCGCCGGGCCCGTAGGGCCACCGTACCCGTGACTGCAGCGGTGCCGTCGAGTCCGCGTCCGGTCCGGGATCAGCTTCCCAGGCCGGCCCAGAACGCGCACTGGTGTTTCTGCTCGAAATCGGTGATGACGCGGCTGCCATCCGGTTCCAGCCACATCCGCTCACCCGCGGGCCCGCTGGTCAGCTCCGGCCAACCGGGTCCTGGTGAGCCGGCCGCGACGAACCGCGCCCAGTAGTCGACCATCTCCTCGGACAACCGCTGTTGGGCAGGGTCCAGCGGTGGCGCACCGCCGACGTCGAACAGGTACCGAAGCTCCAGGGAATGCGCCGCCCCGACCGGGAACGGCGCCTCGAGCAGGGGTTCGGGTGCGGGTGCCTCGCGGTCCCCGAATTCGTAGGCGTAGACGGGCTGGTCGGAAAGGGCGTCGGCCATCCGGTCGGCCACGCAGGCGTATTCGGCCGCCGTCACCGCCGCCGAATACGCCAGTGCGACGTTTCCGCCGTACCGTTCGGGCGGATACCGCGCCGCCACGGCGGACGCGTGCGACCCGAACGCCTCGGCCAGCAGTTCCGGGTAGCTCGCCGCATCGAATGACCGACCGCGCAACGCCTGCAGCGCCGCGAACAGCGTGTGTTCGTCTTGCGTGGTGCCGATCATCACCGGCACCCGGGCAGCCCTACCGCCGGTGATCGCGGTGAACGACTTCTCGGGTAGCGCCTCGGTGCCCGCCACCGGACCACTGAGGCGGTCGGCCCCGAACCGGGCGTACGTCAGCGGGGCCGCCAACCGATCGGCGGGCAGAGCCCGTAAGCAGTCCGCGGCGACGCGCGGATCGGCGCATCCGACATCGGCTGCGTACGCGGTGCTGGCCTCCTGGGCGGCCGGCAGGTCGTACTGCGCCTGACATGGCGCGCTCTGGATGATCGCCGCGCTGAACAAGCCCTGGGACCCGGGCGCGACGAGGTGGTCGCACACCGCCATCCCGCCCGCCGATTCGCCAGCGATCGTGACCCGGTCCGGATCTCCGCCGAACCCGGCGATGTTGTCGCGAACCCATCGCAGCGCGGCCTGCTGGTCGGCCAGGCCGTAGTTGCCGACGTCGCCGCCGGAACCCCATGCGGGATGAGCGAGGAAGCCCAGCGCCCCGAGGCGATAGTTGATAGTGACGACGACTACGCCGCGACCAGCCAACCGCCGCGCGGGGTAGATGTCGCCGCTGCCGTTCAGGAAGCTGCCACCGTGGACCCACACCATCACCGGCCGCGGTTCGTCCGACGGCGGCGGCGTCCAGACGTTGAGGGTCAGGCAATCCTCGCTGGGCGGGCGTCGGTCGACGTCGGAGCTGGTGTCCTGGATGCAGCGCGCACCGGGGCGAGTCGCATCCCGGAATCCCGCCCACGACTCGACCGGCGCGGGCGACTGCCAGCGCAACGCACCGAGAGGCGGTGCGGCGTAAGGGATTCCAGCGAAGTACCGATGATCGTCGGCGACGGTCCCGCGGACCGCTCCCGCGGCGGTTCGCACCACCCCGGGGTCGTCGGGCACCTTCACCGCGGCGGTCTGGCCCTCGGCGCAACCGGAGACCGCGGCGGCCAGCAGTACGAGCGCCGCCGCCACGCGACAGACACCGCCCCGGACAGGTCGGCCGCGCCTTCCACTCGCCACCTCGCGAGCGTACTGACGCGTCGTGGTCCCCCCGCAGGACCATCGCTTAGAGTGCATACTTGACAGCTGTCAAGAATGACCCTGAGCGAGGGAACCTATGAGCACGCCGATCATCGCAGACGCCGCCAAGGTGCTGGCCGATCCGAAGGCCTACACCAACGAGGCGGGCCTGCACGCCGCATTGACCCACCTGCGCGAGAACGCCCCGGTGTCCTACGTCGACGTGCCCGATTATCGGCCGTTCTGGGCCGTCACCAAGCACGCCGACATCATGGCGATCGAGCGCGACAACGAGCTCTGGATCAATGCGCCGCGCCCGATGCTGGTTACGGCCGCCACCGACGATCTGTCGCAGGCCAACCTCGCCGCCGGTGGCGGGCTGCGCACTCTGATTCATATGGACGACCCGCTGCACCGCGACATCCGCAAGATCGGGGCGGACTGGTTCCGGCCCAAGGCGATGCGCGCGTTGAAGGCCCGCGTCGACGAGCTGGCCAAGATCTATGTGGACAAGATGGTCGAAAAGGGTCCCGAATGCGACTTCGTCCAAGAGGTCGCCGTGAACTTCCCGCTTTACGTGATCCTGTCGCTGCTCGGGCTGCCCGAATCCGACTTCGGCCGCATGCTCAAGCTCACCCAGGAGATGTTCGGCGGCGACGACGACGAGTTCACCCGTGGTAAGAGCGCGCAGGAACTGCACGAGGTCATCACCGACTTCTTCCGCTACTTCACCGCGCTGACCGCTGAACGCCGGACCAACCCCACCGACGACCTGGCCTCGGCGATCGCCAATGCCAAGATCGACGGCGAATATCTCAACGACGTCGACTGCCTGTCCTATTACGTCATCGTCGCCAGCGCAGGCCACGACACCACGAGCGCGGCGATCTCGGGTGGTCTGCTGGCGCTGATCGAGAACCAGGACCAGCTCGCCCGGCTGAAAGCCCACCCGGAGCTGATGGGCACCGCGGTCGAGGAGATGATCCGCTGGACCACTCCGGTCAAGGAGTTCATGCGCACCGCCACGGCCGATACCGAGGTGCGCGGTGTACCGATCAAGCAGGGCGAATCGGTGCTGCTGTCCTATGTTTCGGCCAACCGCGACGAGGATATCTTCGACGAGCCCTTCCGCTTCGACGTCGGCCGTGACCCCAACAAGCACCTGTCATTCGGTTACGGCGTGCACTTCTGTCTCGGCGCCGCTCTGGCACGCATGGAGATCAACAGCTTCTTCACCGAGCTGGTACCACGGCTGGATTCGATCGAGTTGGCCGGCGACCCGGAGTTCATCGCGACGATCTTCGTCGGTGGGCTCAAACACCTGCCGATCAGATACTCGCTGCGCTGAAGTCGAACCCGTCGGCGTGATGGGAGCCACCTCGCGGCGTGAAGTGGTGTCGGTCACATAGACTGTGCTTGACACCCGTCAAGTCTTTCCCGAGGAGCTTCATGAGCACGCCGACGATGGACCAGAAATCACAGGAAGCCGCGCAGGTCTTCGCCGATCCCAAGGCGTATGCCGACGACGATCGGCTGCACGCCGCCTTTGCTCATCTGCGGGCCCACAACCCGGTGCCCTATGTGGACCACCCGCCGTACCGGCCCTTCTACGCGATCACCAAGCACGCCGACATCATGGCGATCGAACGCGACAACAACCTGTGGCTGAGCGAGCCGCGGCCACTGCTTGCGACCGCCGAAGCCGACGACCTGGCAAGGGCACAGTTGGAAGCGGGCATGGGACTGCGAACGCTGATCCACATGGACGACCCGCATCATCGCGATGTCCGCAAGATCGGCGCGGATTGGTTCCGCCCCAAGGCGATGCGCGAATTGAAGGTTCGGGTGGACGAACTGGCCAAGCGCTACGTCGACAAGATGCGCGACATCGGCCCCGAATGCGACTTCGTCGAGGACATCGCGGTGCACTACCCGCTCTATGTGATCCTTTCGCTGCTCGGGCTGCCCGAGGAGGACTTCCCGCGCATGCTCAAGCTCACCCAGGAGATCTTCGGCGGTGACGACGAGGAGTACCAGCGCGGGACCACCCCCGAGGAGAAACTGCAGACGGTGGTCGAATTCTTCGCCTACTTCGGCGAACTGACCGCTTCACGACGGGCGAACCCGACCGATGATCTCGCATCGGCGATCGCCAACGGAACCATCAACGGTGAGCCGCTGAGCGAGGTCGACACCGCGTCGTACTACGTCATCGTGGCCACCGCAGGCCACGACACCACCAAGGACGCGATCTCCGGCGGTCTTCGCGCGCTGATCGACAACCCCGACCAACTCGCACGGCTTCAGGCACAACCGGAATTGATGGGCACCGCGGTCGAGGAGATGATCCGCTGGACCACCCCGGTCAAGGAGTTCATGCGGACCGCCGCCGAAGACACCGAGGTCCGTGGCGTACCGATCGCCAAGGGTGAATCCGTTTATCTCGCTTACGCATCCGCGAACCGCGACGAAGACATCTTCGACGAACCGTTCAAATTCGACGTCGGTCGCGATCCCAACAAGCATCTCTCGTTCGGCTACGGCGTGCACTTCTGTCTCGGTGCCGCGTTGGCGCGCATGGAGATGAACAGCCTGTTCACCGAACTGCTGCCGAGGCTGGACTCGATCGAGCTGGCCGGGGAACCCGAACTAGCCGCGACAGTGTTCGTCGGAGGGCTCAAGCATCTTCCGATTCGCTACTCGCTGAGGTGATCTCGCTCGGCATCTTCGCGTGGGTGGCCAAATATCCGTCGACGGAGGCCTCCGCGCACGCGCGGTAGTCGAAGTCGGCCACCGTCGACAGCTTCCCGAGAATCAACGGGCCGATGAGAAGTGCGATCGTCTGGATCCGGTCAACCTCGTCGAGTTCCTCGGCCGCCTGAGCGCCGTCGAGGATCGCGTCGAAGGGCGCCGAATACAGCGCGATGATGCGTGACCTCAGGGTCCCCACGGCATCCGAATCCGACTGCTGCACCTCGGAGTACGTCCCCACATCGGGACCGGAGGCCATCCATGTCATGGCGGTGATCATTGCGGACGCCTCGGCGATCGACTCCGCCCATCCCACGACGACCGCAATCAATCGGTCGCGCAGGCTGCCCTCGGCGGGCGGCATCGGCGCCGGATTGAGCAGGCTCAAGAACGCCGCCGCCATCAGGTCGTTGGCGCTCGGAAAGTGGCGATACAGCGTGGCGCGCGCGACGTTGGCGGTTCTCGTGACCGCGTCGATGGTGACCGCACTCGGGCCGCCTGCCCGCAGCAGCGTCGTAGCCGCCTCGAGCAGGCGGGCACGGGACCGGGCCGGCCTCGGGTCGGTACTCGCCCCGCTCATCGTTTAACCCACTTCCTCGCCGGGAACAAGACTATCGGTCTCACACCGAGACTGTTAGTCTCGAAAATCTACTGCGGAAGAGAGCGACGTATGGTCGACACCCTCAGCCGGTCGGACCAGGATATCGGCGCGAGCGTCGCAGACCTGTCCTCCCGTGCGCGCGTCTGGCTACTCACCGTCGCCTGCATGGGCGTCGCCCTGGTGATCAGCTCGATGGTCGCCCTCAACGCCGCCCTGCCCGACATCGCGGTGGAAACCACGGCCACCCAGGCCCAGCTGACGTGGGTGGTCGACGGTTACACCCTGGTGCTGGCGTGTCTGTTGCTGCCTGCCGGCGCGATCGGCGACCGGTACGGCCGCCGCGGTGCTCTGCTCGCGGGTCTCGGTATCTTCACGCTCGCCTCGGCGGCGCCGTTGATCTTCGACGGCCCACTCGCATTGATCATCGCCCGCGCCGTGGCCGGTGTGGGCGCGGCGTTCGTCATGCCCGCCACCCTGTCGCTGTTGACGGCCGCATACCCGAAAGCCGAGCGCAACAAGGCCGTCGGCATCTGGGCGGGCGTCGCGGGCTCGAGTGCGGTGGTCGGCTTTCTGGGATCCGGTGTGCTACTCCACTTCTGGTCGTGGCAGTCGATCTTCTGGGCGTTCACGCTCTCCGGTGCGGGCCTGTTCGGGCTGGCCTGCACGGTGGCCTCGTCTCGCGATCAGCAAGCCACACCGCTCGACTGGCCAGGAGCGGTACTGATCGGCGGGGCCGTCGCGGTGTTCGTCTACGGCGTGCTCGAGGCGCCCGCCCACGGCTGGACACATCCCCTCGTATACGGGTGCATGGCTGCCGGCGTTGTCATGGCGGCCGTCTTCGCGGTGTGGGAACTGCGCAGCGCGCACCCACTGCTCGACGTCCGGCTGTTCGCCAAGGCCGACTTCACCACCGGTGCCATCGTGGTGACGTTCTTCTTCCTCGCGAACTTCGGGTTCTTCTTCGTCTCGATGCAATACATGCAGCTGTTGCTCGGCTACACCCCCCTGCAGACGGCTTTCGCATTGGCGCCGCTGGTTGCCCCTCTTCTGGTCCTCAGCCTTGCAACACCGTGGTATCTGCCACGACTGGGTCTGCGGATCGTCCTTTCCACCGGCCTGGCGCTGATTGCGGGCGGGCTGTTCTATATGCAAACGCTCGAAGTGGACTCGCCTTACCTGGACCTCGCGCTGCCGCTACTCGTCATGTCGACGGGCATCGGTTTGTGTACGGCGCCAGCGACTTCGGCGATCATGGGTGCGGTGCCGGACGAGAAGCAGGGCGTCGCGTCGGCGGTCAACGACTCCACCCGCGAGATCGGCGCCGCACTGGGCATCGCGGTGGCGGGCTCGGTGCTCGCCGCCCAGTACGGCGATAGCCTTGCGCCCTATTTGCGCGGCCTACCCGAATCGCTCCGCACGGCCGCGTCGAACTCGCTGGCCGAGGCGCTCGAGGTGGCCGAACGGCTGGGCCCACAGGGTGCCGACCTGTCACAGGCCGCGCAGCTGGCGTTCATGGACGCCATGCACATCTCCCTGATCGCCCTCGGGGGCCTTTGCGCGGTTGCCGCGGTGTTCATCGCACTGTGGGCACCTGGCCGAGACGGAAGGCAGTTTCGCTTCATCGAGAGGATCGTCTCGCGGTCAGACGATGAACTCGGCCGCTCGGTGCCCGACCATGACGATGGTGGCGTGCGGGCCGCGGCTGGGGATCACCGGTAGCACCGACCCGTCGACGAGCCAGAGCCCCTCGACCCCGCGCACCCGGCACCGCGGGTCCACCACCGCGACGTCGTCATCATCGTCGCCCATCGGCGCAGTCCCCGAGAGATGCTGCGACGTCGACCATGATGCCGGCCCGACCTCGGCTGCGCCGACGAGTTCGCGGGACAACGCGACCCCGGCGCGCAGCTTCTCGACGTCGTCGGGCTCGCTGTCGTAGCGGTGCTCGATGACCGGAGGCACATCGGGGTCGGCGCTCACCACCCTGACGGCCCCTCGTGACTTCGGCCGCATCAACGTCACCCCGATATGGGGATGGTCGCCGGGATCGTCGCGCTGACCGCTCACCATAGCTCCGAAACCGGCTGTGTACGGCCTGATTTCGAGCCAGTCGTCGGTGGTGAGCACGGCCTCGAGAGGTGGGAGTCCGTGTGTTTCCGTCCAGTTCACCGGCAGCACCCACTCGGGGTGGTCCGACATCACCACTCCCACCGGCAGATTCGCCGCCACCGGTATTCCCACCCGCTCGAGGGTTTCGGGTGGGCCGATGCCCGAGAGCATCAGAAGGTGTGCCGACCCGATTGCTCCGGCGCACAGCACTATCCGGTCCGCCTCGAGATAAGTGGCACCGTCCTGGCTTGCACACTCCACGCCGACCGCGTGCCCGGCGGTGATGCGGATGCGGTGCACCCGGGTATTGGTGAGCAAGGTGAGGTTCGCACGGTCCAAAGCCGGTTGCAGGAAGGCCCCACCGGGACCCATGCGGGCACCCTGGTGGATGTTCAGCGGCACCGCGCCCACTCCGGCCCCCACCGGCGCCTCGACGGTCGAACCGTTCAGATCGACTACCCACGGATGCCCGGCGTCGGTGGCCGCCGCCACGAATGATGCTGTGCAGCCGTCGAATTCGGCAACACGCTGAATTCGTATCGGCCCTTCCGAGCCGTGTATCGCATTATCGAAGTCGAGGTCGGTTTCGATGGCCCGGAAGTGCGGGAGCACATCCGACCATGCCCAGCCGGGCAGGCGCCAGTCGTCGAAATCCGACGGAAGCCCACGGCAGAAGTAGCCGCCGTTGACGGCGCCCGATCCTCCGACCACCTCGCCGCGCATGAGCATCGCATGACGCAGCGGATCGACGGTCAAGGTGGTCGGGTAGCGCCGCACCACTGAACTCGCAGTGCCGATGGGCAGCCGCAGTCCGTCGTTGATCTGCGCCGAGACCCGAGGGTCGGAAGGCCCTGGACCCGATTCGACGACGGTGACGGTGCATGCCGGGTCGGCGGAGAGCCGCTCGGCCAGAACAGATCCGGCGCTGCCGGCACCGACGATCAGGACGTCACTGCGGCGAGGAGCAATTGGAGCACTGCGCACGCGGCAGGGTCGTCTCAGGTCCGGATCTGGGGCTTGAGCGCACCGAGATGACGCTCACGGACAACACCCGTCCACAGACCTGCCCCGTAGGCGATGTCGTCGAGGCGCTTGAGGGCGATATAGGTGAGCAGGCCGACCCGTTGGGTGTCGTCTTCGGTGTTCCGGCTGCGGGTCAGCCAGTCGACGACCCCTTCCACCACCGCGGCCACGAGCACGACCTGCCGGCATCGTCGGGACAAGAGCGCCGCGACGAGCGCGACCGGCCAGTAGTGCCGGCAGATCGCCGATGCCAGCTGCATCGCTGCGGACCACAGTCCGTGTGCGGCCACGACCGCGACGTCTTTGGGTTCGGGCTCCACACTCGACAGGGACTTGGCTATGCGCCTGCCGGTGATGGTTGCGACGACGATCGAGGCCAGATATCCGATCGACGAACCCATCGCCATCAGCATCCAGGCCACCAGCGTCCAGCCCGAGATCACCAGCGGAGCGGTCTTACCGGGATGACGCACCGACAGCGGTGCGGCGGCCTCGCCGTAGAAAGACCTGCGCGAGAACCACTCTCGCAGTTGGGTCCGATGGTCGTGCGCCACCAGCGCGATGGGCTCGTAGCGTAGACGCGCACCGGATTCGATGAGTCGCCAGCACAGATCGACATCCTCACCGGAGGTCAGCGTCTCGTCGAAGCCGCCGACCTCCCCCAGCATGGCCCGCCGGCCGATGATCGCGGCACTGGGTACATAGGACACCGTGCCGTAGGGCATGACCGGGGCCTCCCGCAGACCCAGGTCCAACGAGGAGCGCACCGCTTCGTAGCGGGCGACCACATTGTCCGGCTCGCGGAGGCCGACGATGCGCGGTGCGACCAGGGCCACGGCGGGGTCACAGAAGTGGCCCAGCAGCGCCTCCAGCCAGCCGCGCCGTGGTACGACGTCGCTGTCCAGGAAAGCCACGAAGTCGGTCGTGCACGCGGCCAGACCGGTGTTGCGGGCGGCCGCGGGTCCGCGGCTGCGCTCGTGTCGCACCACCTGTACCCCGGCGTGGACGTCGGCGAAGTCGGACGCCTCGAGTGGTGTCTCAGAGCCGTCGTCGACGACCACCGCCCGCAGACCGCGCACGGCGGTGAGCAGTCGGCGGACGCCAGAAGCGTTGTCGCGCACCGGTATCACGACCGTCACGTCCCGGTGCGAAGGGCCGCTGGCGGGACGGGGGTGCGCGACGGTCGCGTCGAGCAGGGTCCGGGCCAACTGGGCGCTGACGGCGTCGTGCACTTCGAGCCTGCCGCCGCTGAGCATGGTCTGCGCCGCCGGCGCCAAACGAAGGAGGCGGGTCGGGGAGCCGCCGAGTAGGGCCGACCCGTCGCCGAGCACCTTCACCCGGCGATCCACCTGCACGGCGAAACCGTCGGGCAGTCGCGGTCCCGTCATGTCAGCATCCCGTCGCGGTCGGGCGCCCAGCGCGTGATCCGCCGAAGGCATGTTTGGACCATATCGGGAAAAATGCGGGCGCCGTCCTCCACGGTCGCGGTGGTGGGATCGCCGAGCACACCGACCTCACTGACCGCGGCCACTCCGCCCCGCCGCAGTTCGGGGATCAACTCGCGAAGGGGCGCCGTGTTGCCGGGCACCCGCTCGTCGATACGGACGTCCTGCGGCGAAATATGTAGCAATACAGACGTTTCGGTATGGCCCGCGTGCGCGTCGGCACCCGCCACCGTGCACGAGCACCATCCCGCCTCCCGGCCCTCGTAGCGCAGCAAAGCGGTCGCGGCGGCCAGCGCTTCGACGTTGCCGCCATGGCCGTTGACGAAGACCAGCCGTGACGCCCACCGGGATGCCGACCGGCCGTACTCCACCAGCAACAGCCTCAGCGCGGATGTCCCGATTGAAACGGTGCCGCTGAACTCCTCGTGCTCGCCGCTCGCGCCGTAGCCGATGGCGGGGGCGACCATCCAATTCACGCCGTCGGTTTCGGCGAGCCGGTCAGCAACCGCCCCACAAACGGCCGTCGCGATGCGGGTGTCGGTGTCCAGCGGGAGATGAGGGCCGTGCTGCTCGGTGGATCCGACGGGCACGAGGAGGGCTGACGGCTTGCTCTGCAGCTGCTTCGACGTCGCATTCGCGAGCAAGCTGACAGACGGCACCCGCCGATGGTAGGCCGAATTCACCTGTCGTGCGCCAATTGTTGAAGCATGCGCAGCAATTGATTCACCGAATTTCTCGCCGCCGGCGCCGGCGTCGTCCCCCCAGTCCCCTGCGCCCCGCCTGTACCAGCACGTTCCCGAACGCGGGGCTCGCCGTCAGGTGGCCGAACCTCCGGGCACGCCGAGCTCCCGGATGAACCCGGGAGGGACCAGGACGTCGTCGGGTCCAAGATCATGTACCGAGGCGCGACCCAGCCCCATCAATGCAGAATCGATGCCTCCCCGCAGGACGTCGAGCACGTTCTCGACACCGGCCTGCCCGTTGGCCGCCAGACCCCACAGGTATGCCCGCCCGATCATGACCGCGCGGGCACCGAGCGCGACCGCCTTCACGACGTCGCTGCCTCGCCGGATACCTCCGTCGAGCACCACCTCGATGTCGTCACCGACCGCCTCGACGATCGGCGGCAGGGCGCGAATCGAGGCCGGCGTCCCGTCCAGGTTGTTACCGCCGTGATTGGACACCGAGATCGCTGAAACACCGGCATCCACAGCACGTTTCGCGTCATCGACGCGCATCACGCCCTTGAGCATGAAAGGACCGCCCCACAGCTCGCGTAGCCAGGCGATGTCCTCCCAGGTCGGCGGCGGGGTGCCCATCCACTCGCCGTACGCGGCGAAGAACGGCGGGCCCTCCTCGCCTCGCGCGGCCTGATTGGGAACCCGCAGGTTCGGCGGCCGCAGGGTCTTACCCCACTGCCACATCCAGCGCGGTTTGGTCAGCCCCGTCGGGAGCATGCGCACCGTGGTGCGCAGGTCCATCTGCTCGGGGATCTTCGGGCTGCCCCAGTCGCGGCCGTGCGAGAAGCTCCAGTCCGTGGTGACGATCAGACCGACCGCACCCGCCTGCCGCGCGCGCTCGACCCGGGCGGCGATCGCATCCCGCCCGCCCAGCCAGTACACCTGGAAGAAGAGCTTGGGGTTGGCCGCGATCACCTCTTCGATCGGCTTGCTGGCGAACGACGACAGGCCCATCGCGGTGCCGCGCGCGGCGGCCGCGCGTGCGACCGCGACCTCGCCGTCCGGGTGGACCGCCTGCACACCTGTCGGCGAGATCAGCACCGGCAGCGAAATCTCTTGTCCCATCACGGTGGTCGCGAGATCGCGCTTCTCCGTCGCACCGACGACGTGCGGCGCGAAGCCCAACTCGGCGAACGCCTCGACGTTGTCGGAGACCGTCACGCCCTTCTCGCTGGCGGCGACGAGCGCCGAGTACACCGGCTTGGGAAGCCGGCGCCTGGCACGCTCTTGAGCGGCGGCGACCGTTTCGAACCAGGTGTCGGCCATGATCACACCGGACTTTCGTTGCAGAGACGTTTCGGAGGCGCTCCGGCGCCGACATTCGACCGGGGAGGCGCCCCGGCGCCGACATCGGGCCGGGGAGGCGTCGTGAGCAGCTTCAGCATCACCGGACCCGATCGCGAGTGGTCGACGCTGGACTTCGGCTTGACCCGTTCTTGAGCCAGGGCGGGAGCGCCGTAGCCCTCCACGCACTCAGGGTCCGGGCCGTCCATCGGCAGCCCGGTGAAGAACTTGGCGGCCATGCACCCGCCGCGGCAGCTGTCATAGTGCCCACAACTGCCGCACGCACCGGCCGACTGCGGTTCGCGCAGCTCACGGAAGAGCGGCGCGTTCTGCCAGACATTCCGAAAACCGCCGTCGGACAGGATGTTTCCGGCGTGGAACCGGTCATGAATGGCGAACGGGCACGCGTAGACGTCGCCGACGGGATCGATCAGACACACGACGCGGCCCGCCCCGCACAGGTTCAGCCCGGCGAGCGCGCCGGGTTCACCCAACCCGGCGAGGTGGAAGAACGAGTCGCCGGTGAGCACCCGGTCACCCTTGGCGACCAGCCAGTTGTAGAGCTGGACCTGCTGGTCGGCGGTGGGGTGCAGGTCGTCCCAGACATCGGCGCCCCGACCCGACGGCCGCAGCCGTGTGATCCGCAGCGTTGCGCCGTATTGCGCTGCGAGAGCGGCGAAGTCGTCGAGCTGGTCGACATTGTGGCGGGTCACCACCACCGAGATCTTGGCGTCCTTGAAACCGGCGTCGGCCAGGTTCTGCAGGGCCCTGGTCGCCATCGCGAACGAGCCCGCCCCGCGGACGGCGTCGTTGATCTCCGCGGTCGCGCCGTCGAGGGAGATCTGCACGTCGACGTAGTCGCTGGCCGCCAGTCGAGCCGCGACCTCAGGCGTGATGCGCACACCGTTGGTGGAGAACTTCACCCCGACGTGGTGGGCGGTGGCGTAATCGACCAGCTCCCAGAAGTCCGAACGCACGGTCGGCTCGCCGCCGCCGATGTTGACGTAGAAGACCTGCATGCGCTCGAGCTCGTCGATGATGTCCTTGCACTGCGCAGTGGTCAGCTCGCGCGGGTCGCGCTTACCCGACGACGACAGGCAGTGCACGCACGCGAGGTTGCAGGCGTAGGTCAGTTCCCAGGTCAGGCAGATCGGGGCGTCGAGTCCGTGCTCGAACTGCTCGACCAGCTTGGGCACACGTACGGCTTCGGTCGATGTCATTGCGGCACCAGCATTTTCGATCGAGCAAGCACGCCGAGTGCCTGCAGGTACGGCGCCTGCTGCGCGTCGTCGATACCGACGGCACGGCAGGCGGATCGGACGTCGGGATGGTCGGACAGAGTGTTGACGACGTCGACGATGGTCCGGTTCTTCAGGAATGAGAGCTTGCGCGTCCCGAAGTGGTAGAGCAGCGCCCCGAACGGCTCCGGCCGCACCGCCACCTGGTGGTGCAGCCGCCAGCCGAGCTCCGGGTCGAATGCGATGCCTTCCTCGGGCACCGCCGACGACGAGGTCACGATCAGTAGACCCCGCACATCCCGTCGATCGACACCTCTTCGACGAGCGTCTCGGTAACCAGCTCGTCGGTCTGGTCCTGCTGCTGCGGTTCCATTTGGCCCTCCATGGCTGCGCCTTTCGATATCACCGGTTCTCGACAACTGTGATCGAGGTCGCAATAATATGGCATCGAGTGCCTAAATGGAAAGGGGACCCCCTATGGGGCCGGACCAGCACCGGGTGGGCCGCCGGCGCTCGACGACGTGGGACCACATCAGCAACGTGGCCATCGACCTCTTTGCCACGCAAGGGTTCGACGACGTCAGCGTGGACGACATCGCCGAAGCCGCGGGAATCGCGCGGCGCACGCTGTTCCGCTATTACCCGTCCAAGAATGCCCTGCCCTGGGGCGATTTCGACGCTCATCTGGCCCACATGCGAAACCTGTTGGCCGATCTCGATCCTGAGGTGCCCATCGGCGAGGCGCTGCGCACCGCGTTGCTGGCGTTCAACAGCTTCGATGCCGCCGAGACGGCGCGCCACCGGATGCGCATGCGGGTGATCCTGGAGACCGCCGCGCTGCAGGCCTACTCGATGACCATGTACGCCGGCTGGCGCGCCGTGGTCGCCGAGTTCGTCGCCAAACGCCTCGACGCCACCGCAGGCGACCTGATACCGCAGACGGTGGCGTGGACGATGCTCGGCGTCGCGCTCTCGGCGTACGAACACTGGCTGGCCGACGAGAAGGTTTCGCTGGCTCAGGCGCTCGGTGCGGCGTTCGACACCGTGGCCGACGGGCTGTGGGCACTCGATCGCTGAATCACCTCGGCGCACTCGGCCACCGCGATAGCTTGGGGCGGTCGCGAAAGGACGCCGATGGCCGAGCGCAGCGCCGAGCACAAGACGGGTCACGATCTGCTCTACGACTCCCTGTGGACGAAGGGCACGGCTTTCAGCCACGCAGAACGCCGCCGATTCGGGCTGCTGGGGCTGCTTCCTTCGGCCGAGAAGAGCCTCGAGCAGCAGACCGAACATTCATGGCGCGAGTTCAGCAGGCGCCGCGAGCCGCTGGACAGGCACATCTATCTTCGAAACCTGCAGGACCGCAACGAGACACTGTTCTACCGGGTGCTGCGCGACCATATCGCCGAAACCATGCCGATCGTCTACACACCGACCGTCGGCGAGGCGTGCCAGCGCTTCAGCGAGATCTACCGGCGCCCGCGCGGGCTGTTCGTCTCCTACCCTGACCGCGAGTTCCTGCGCGAAATGCTGCGCAACCGCCCGCGACGGGAGGTCGACGTCATCGTCGTCACCGACGGGCAGCGCATCTTGGGTCTGGGCGATCAGGGCATCGGCGGCATGGGTATTCCCATCGGAAAGCTCTCGCTGTACACGCTGATCGGCGGCATCGACCCGGCCCGCACGCTGCCCGTGCTGCTGGACGTGGGTACCGACAACGTCGAGCTGCTCGAGGACCCGCAGTACCTCGGCTGGCGGCACCGCCGCATCGGTGACGACGAGTATTACTCGTTCATCGACGATTTCGTCACCACGGTGCGCGACGAGCTGCCCGACGTCCTTCTGCAGTGGGAGGACTTCGCCACCGCGCACGCGCTGCCGATCCTGCAGCGCTATCGCGACAAGCTGCTCACTTTCAACGACGACATTCAAGGCACCGCCGCGGTGACGTTGGGCGCGCTGCACGGGGCGGCCGGGGTGGTGGGGCGCCCGCTGTCACAGCAGCAGGTGGTGATGCTGGGCGCCGGCTCGGCAGGCATCGGGGTGCTCGAGATGGTGCACCGTCAGATGGTCAGCGAGGGCCTGTCGGCTCAGCAAGCGTCGACACAGATCTGGGTGGTCGACATCAACGGTCTGCTCACCGACGACCGCAGCGATCTGTCCCCCGGCCAGCGGGCGTTCGCCCAACCCGCCGGGCGGGTGGCGAGCTGGAGCTTGTCCGGGCCGGCTCAGCTCGCCGACGTCATCCATCACGTCGATGCCGGCGTGTTGCTCGGATTGTCGACCGCCACAGGGGCATTCACTGAGGACATCGTGCGGGAGATGGCCGCCAAGGTCGATCGCCCGATCATCTTTCCGCTGTCGAACCCGACCAGCCGGGCCGAGGCCCACCCAGCCGAACTGGACACCTGGACCGGCGGACGCGCGTTGGTGGCGACGGGTTCGCCGTTCGCGCCGCTGGAACGCGACGGGGTGCAGCGGCCGATCGCCCAATGCAACAACGCCTACATCTTCCCCGCGATGGGCCTGGCCGTCACCGCGGCGCAGGCGACACGGGTGACCGACGAGATGATGCGGGCCGCGGCCGCGGCGCTCGGCGACGCGTCTCCCGCCCTCGCCGATGCCGGGGCACCGTTGTTGCCCGCATGGTCGGACATCCCCGATGTGGCCCTACGCATTGCGCAGGCGGTCGCGACACAAGCCGTCGCCGACGGCGTCGCACCCAGCCGCAATCCCGACGAGCTGGCGCAGCGGATCACCGACGTGCGGTGGACTCCCGGATACCGGGGCTGACCCCCCCTGCACCCCTGGTCGCCTGGACACCAGTGGGCGCTCGCAAAAAAGTTCCGCCGGAACCGTCGGAGTTCGGCGCGCAACGGCGACGATATGGGTGTGAGCGCCGAACCGAATGGCACCGACGCTCCACGGGAGCTGCTCGCGCTGTACGACGAATCCTTACCGGTGGTGTACGGATACTTCGTCCGACGTTGTGGTGACCGTGGAACCGCCGAAGACCTGACGTCGGAAACCTTTCTGGCGGCGATGGACGCCGCGAGAAAAGCCGCTCCGCCAACGATCACCGTGCCGTGGTTGCTCGGGGTGGCGCGCCACAAGTTGGCCGACCACTACCGGCGCCGCCACGACCGGTTCACCACGCCGGTCGCCGAGCTGCCCGAACCCGTCGAGCCGCCCGACGACTGGGACGCCGAACTCGACCGCATCGTCGCCGAGAGTGTGCTCGCCAAGCTGCCCGAGCAGCACCGCACGGTTCTGGCACTGCGCTACATGGACGACTGCTCGGTGCCCGAGTGCGCCGAGCTCATCGGCCGCACGGTGCACGCGACAGAGGCGCTTCTGGTGCGGGCCCGCAAGGCGTTTCGCGCTCACTACCCGGAACCGGAAGGGAGGCAGTCGTGAACAACAGCCACGATCCGCTGGCCGTGCTGCGCGGCGGCGAACTTCCGGTCGCCCCCGACCCGGCTTTCGCCGCCGGGCTCCGCGCCCGACTGGAGTCGGCGCTTTCTCTACCGAATCGAACCGAGGAGGTCGTCATGAGTGGAACCGATACCGCCATCGCCGAACTGTCCGAGCCGACCGTCGCGCCGACGGTCCCCCGGTCGGCGGCACTTCCATACCTGACGGTCCGCAATGCTCGCGATGCGATCGCGTGGTACGTCGACACATTCGACGCCACGGTGGTCGGTGAACCCTTCGAGATGGATGACGGCCGCATCGGCCATGCCGAGTTGGCGATCGGCGACGGCGCGCTCTACCTGGCCGACGAGTATCCCGAGATCGGGCTGAGAGCTCCTGCACGGCAGTCTGTTTCAGTGAGCTTGATGCTGCGTGTCGCCGATACGGACGCGGTGCTCGAACGGGCTCGCAGGCACGGCGCCGAGGTGCAGCGCGAGCCGTACGAGAACTACGGCGCGCGCAGCGCAGCGATCGTCGATCCGTTCGGTCACCGCTGGATGCTCACCGGGCCCGTGACGGCTGCGGCCGTGCCGATCCAGCACGGTGACGTCGGCTACGTGTCGGTGTGGGTGCCAGATGCCGAGGCGGCGGCGCGGTTCTACGGTCATGTGCTCGGCTGGACCTATGACCCCGTGACCCAGCAGGTGACCAACACCGACCAGCGGATCGGCATCTTCAGCGTCGACAGGCCGCAGGGCATGCTCTGCTGCTACGCGGTCACCGACCTCGACGGTGCGCGGCAGTCGATCATCGACGGCGGCGGCACGGTGGGCCGGACCCAGGAACTCGACTTCGGGACCGTTCTCGACGCCACCGACCCCAGCGGGATGGCGTTCGCGGTCTTCCGGCCGGCGCCGGGCACACCGCGTCCAGCCCTCAACGGCACTGGGCCGGGGGAACTTTCATACATCACCTATCAGGTGCCGGACTCCGCGGCGTTCAAGGCGTTCTACAGCAGGGTGCTGTTCTGGACATTCGAGCCGGGGCGCGTCGACGATGGCTGGGGGGTGCGCGAGACGCATCCGATGTCCGGCGTCGCAGGCGGCACCACCGATGCGGTGACCGTGCCGATGTGGACGGTCGACGACATCGATGCCGCGGTGGCGCGCGTGCGGGAGGCGGGTGGCACCGTCATCGACGAGCCGTCGCAGCAGTCCTACGGGAAGTCCGCGCTGTGCACCGACGACCAAAGCACCCGCTTCTACCTCGGCGAGCTCTAGGGCCGGTCAGCCGAGGAGGTCGGCGATGGGTGCGCGCGCCGCGATCTTGGCGCGCACCTTCATCACCTTGCCCGGCATGCCACCGCCGACGACTCCGGCCACGACGCCGTCACGCTCGTAGTAGGCGAGGAACTTGCGACCGTCGTCCTCGACGACGTGGACGACGTCTTCGGCTTCCGGTTCGCCGAGGCATTGGATCTTGACGTCGTACTGGTCGCTCCAGAAGTACGGCACCGAGACCGCGGTCGGCGGCTCCTGCCCCAGCATCGCCGGCACCAGGACGCGCGCTTGGTCGGCGACGTTGCTCCAATGCTCAACGCGCACTTGGTGACCGAGGTTGTGTCGCCATGACGCAACGTCACCGATGGCCCAGACATGCGGCGCGCTGGCGCGGCCGTGGTCGTCGCAGACCACCCCGTTGTCGAGCTTGAGGCCGCTGCCTTCGAGCCAGTCGGTCGACGGGCGCGATCCGATGCCGACGACCACCAGATCCGCTTCGAGTTCGGTGCCGTCGCTGAGCACCACCGTCTCGACGCGATCCGAGCCCCGCACTTCCGAAACGCCGACGCCGCAGCGGACGTCGACACCCTCGGCGCGGTGCACCCGGGCCACCAACTCACCGATCTGCTCGCCGAGTACCGACGCCAGGGGCGCCGGTTGCGGCTCCACCAACGCGACCTCGACGCCGAGCTTGCGTAGGCTCGCCGCCACCTCGCAGCCGATGAACCCGGCTCCGACGACGACGGCGCGACGAGCCGAACCGGCCTCCTGCCGGAGGGCCACGCTCTCGTCGTAGTTGCGCAGCACGTGGATCCCCGCGAGGTCGGGGAAGGACGGAATGCGCTTGGGCACCAGGCCCGTAGCGATGATGAGTTCGTCGTAGGGCAGTTCGGTGCCGTCGGCGAGCGTCAACGTCTGGGTGGCCGTGTCGACGGACCGCGCGCCGTTGCCCAGCAGCACGGTGATGTCGTTCTCCTCGTAGAACTCCGCGGGCTTGAGGCTGACGTCGTCGGTCTCGGAGCGCAGCACCTCCTTCGACAGCGGAGGCCGATCGTAGGGCAGATGGTCCTCGTCGCTGACGATCGTGACCGGACCGCTGTATTCCGACCGGCGCAACTGTTCGGCGGTGCGGGCGGCCGCGAGTCCGCCGCCGACGATGACGATGCCCGCTGATGTGGTCATGGGCAGTTTCTTACACGATCCCTACTGCCTTTGGTCCGCCACCCCGGGCAATGGCGCTCAGCCGCGATCGCGGTCGATGACGTTGGTCAACACGACGACGCTCTCGCTGCGCTCGACGTGGGCGGCCGAACGGATGCGCTCCAACGCTTCTTCGAGGTGGCGCATGTCGCGCGCCACGATGTGCAGGATCGCGTCGGCGGTGCCGGTGACGGTGGCTGCGCTGATGACTTCGGGGATGTCGATCCACGCCGCCCGCAATTGTTCTGGGGCAATGGTTCCGTGACGGAAGACCTGCACGTACGCCTCGGTGGTCCAGCCCAGGGCGGCCCGGTCGACAACGGTCGTGAAGCCGCGGATGACGCCGTTGTCGAGCATGCGGTCGACGCGGCGTTTGACCGCGGGCGCGGACAGGTTGACCTGCTCCCCGATCTCGGCGTAGGTCGCGCGGGCGTCATCGGTCAGCGCCGCGAGGATCTGCTCGTCGGTCGCGTCGAGGCGGTCCACGGTCACCTCCGCACAATAAAACGCCGTTTGGCGTGACTGTACACAACAAATCACTACTAGACACGCAATGAACAACAATGGATTGCAGCAGAAACCGTCTCTACCGTTGATTCATGACATCTTTCAGTGTCGCGACGCCTTCGCGGTCGGGTCGCCACCGCAGGCGTGAAGCCCGAGCGCGCCACTACGTCATGACCGCGCCGACACACTTCGCTGTCGAGTACTCGATCAACCCGTGGATGGACATCGAGACGCCCGTCGACACCGCGCTGGCCCTCACCCAGTGGGAGACGTTGAGGCGCACGTACCGAGAACTCGGGCACGTCGTCGACCTCGTCGAGCCGGTCTCCGGACTGCCCGACATGGTGTACGCCGCCAACGGCGGCCTGGTGGTCGGCGCTACAGCGGTGGTCGCGAACTTCGCCTACCCGCAGCGCGCTGGCGAGGCGGTTGCGTACGGCGATTGGATGGTCCGCCATGGATACGAACCCGTACAGACGCGCCACACCAACGAAGGTCAGGGCGACCTTCTCGTCGCCGGTTCGATCCTGTTGGCCGGATACGGATTTCGGACGGATCGACGTGCACACGGCGAGATCGCGCAGTTGGTCGGGCGACCGACGTACAGCTTCGAGTTGGTCGATCCTCGGTTCTACCACCTCGATACCGCCCTCGCGGTGCTCGACGACACCACGGTGGCGTACTACCCGCCCGCGTTCAGCAACGCCTCGCGGGTAAGCCTGCGAACGCTGTTCCCCGACGCGATCGAGGTGACCAGTTCCGACGCCTACGCCTTCGGCCTCAACGTGGTGTCCGACGGGCGCAACGTCGTGCTGCCGACCGCGGCGACCGGCTTTGCCGCCCAACTGCGCGACGCCGGGTTCAACCCCGTCGGCGTCGACCTCTCCGAACTGCTCAAGGGCGGCGGATCGATCAAATGCTGCACGTTGGAGGTGCATTCGTGACCACGTTGGAAGCGACGGGTGCCGCGATCCCGATCGACGACCACTGTGTGGCGCATAACTACGACCCGCTACCGGTGGTGGCCGCCAGCGCCGAGGGCGCGTGGATCACCGATGTTCAGGGCCGTCGCTACCTGGACTGCCTGGCCGCATACTCGGCGGTCAACTTCGGCCACCGCAATCCGGAGATCACCGCGGTCGCACACGCGCAACTGGACACCGTGACATTGGTCAGCCGCGCGTTCCACTCCGACCGGCTCGCGCCCTTCTGTGCGGCCCTGGCCGAGATCTGCGGCAAGAACATGGTGCTGCCGATGAACAGCGGTGCCGAAGCGGTCGAGAGTGGGATCAAGGTGGCCCGCAAATGGGGCACCGACGTCAAGGGCGTGCCCGCCAATGCGGCAAATATTGTGGTAGCGCACAACAACTTCCATGGACGGACCACCACCATCGTCAGCTTCTCCGACGACGAGACGGCCCGGCGCGGCTTCGGCCCCTACACCCCCGGATTCCGCGCCGTGCCGTTCGGTGACGCCGATGCCTTCACCGATGCGATCGACGACAACACCGTCGCCGTGCTGATCGAACCGATCCAGGGTGAGGCGGGAATCATCGTTCCGCCCGACGACTTCCTGCCGCGCCTGCGGTCGCTGTGCTCACAGCGCAACGTCCTGCTGATCGTCGACGAGATCCAGTCCGGCCTGGCCCGCACCGGAAAGACGTTCGCCTGTGAGCACTGGGGCGTGGTTCCCGACGTCTACCTACTCGGAAAGGCGCTCGGCGGAGGCGTGCTGCCATTGTCGGCGGTGGTGGCCGACTCCGGCATTCTCGGTGTACTGCATCCCGGCGAGCACGGCTCCACGTTCGGTGGAAATCCGCTGGCCGCCGCGATCGGCTCCACGGTGGTGGCGATGTTGCAGCGTGGCCAGTTCCAGTGCCGCTCAGCGGAACTCGGCGCGCACATGCACCAGAGATTGCAGCAGTTGATCGGCCGGGGTGTCACCGCGGTCCGCGGCAAGGGTCTGTGGGCCGGCGTCGACATCGATCCGGGCTCGGGTACGGCCAAAGATGTCAGCGTACGCTTGGCGTGCCACGGCGTCCTCGTCAAGGACACCCATGGTTCGACCCTGCGGTTCGCTCCTCCACTGGTGATCACCGACGACGAGATCGACTGGGCCGTCGACCAGTTCGCGGCCGTTCTAGCGAACTAGCTTCAGTGCTTCATCGCGCCGCGGTCGACGGCGATCTGGCTGCCGGAAAGCGTTTTCGATCCGTCACCGGCGAGCCACGCGACGACGTCGGCCACTTCCTCGGGTTCCATGAAGCCCTGAAGACCCTTGTTCTCCTCGTCGAGCGGGTGGTACGGCATCGGCGCGAAGCTGTGCAGATAGCTCGGATGCTTGGCGAAGATCGCCATCATCGCGTCCTTCTCGACCATCGGCGTCTCGATGGAGTACGGATGGATCGAGTTCACCCGGATTCCGAACTCGCCGGCCTCGATCGCCAACGAGTTGGTGAGCGCGGTCAGACCGTGCTTGGACGCCGCGTAATGCGCGTTGCCCGGGGTCGCCTTCAGCCCGGCCGACGAACTGACGATGATGACCGATCCGCCGTTACCCGCCGCGATCATCGCGGGCAGCGTCGCCCGGATGGTGCGCCACGTCCCGTTCAGATTGACGTCGATGACGGTGTCCCACTGCTCTTCCGACATCTCCCAGATGCGGCCCCAGCTGAGCACACCCGCGTTGGCGACCAGGATGTCGAGCCTGCCGAACTGTTCGACGCCGTCGGCCACGACCTGCTGCAGCGCGGCCAGGTCCCGAATGTCGACCTCGCGGGCGAGCACTTTGCGGCCTGTCGCCTCCACCGCGCGCACCGTCTCGGCCAGTTCTTCGGAGGTCCCCATCGGGTAGGTGATGGACTCCGATATCGGGGCGCAGATGTCGATCGCGATGATGTCGGCGCCTTCGCCGGCCAGACGGACCGCGTGCGCCCGGCCCTGGCCGCGTGCGGCCCCGGTGATGAAGGCCACTCGGCCTTCCAGTGGTCGGTTGATCGCCGTCACCGCTGCTCCTTCCAGGACCCGCCCCATGCGAGCGACCGTGTCTGTCCGCGACACGCCGCCCCGGCGCGGACATTCGCGGTCGCTCGCCGGAGGTGAGAGCCCTCCGACAGGCTAACAGCCGAACTGAAACGTGTTCTAGAAGCCCGCGTGACTTCGGGCCGAGGCTAGAGGTCGGCGATTATCTGCTGGCGCTTCGCCGAGTACTCGTCCTCGGAGATCGACCCCATCGCGCGCAGTGTCTCGAGTTCCTGCAAGCGCTGCGCGGTCGACGGTTGAGGGGGCGCGATGGAGTCCGCCGCTGACCGTGCGGCGGCAGGTGGCGGCGCCGCGGCGGCCGGCGCCTGGTGAGCGGCTGCCCGGCGCACCACTTCCTGAACCTGTTGGCGCGCAGCGGGATTCGATCGTAGATCGATCATGTTGTTGAGACCGATGTTGTTGGCCTTGAGAATTTGCAGAATCTCCATCAGCGGCTCGGCTTGACCCGTCAGGTCGTATGTCCGGTTGTCCTCGGCGATGGTGAAAGTGGCGGGCATCATCCCGCTGACCAAGCCGCTTCGCTCCCAATCGATCTGATACTCGCTCGTCATCGGGTCGACCAGCGCGACCAGTTTCCGGTTGGTGATCATCGGCAGCCTCGCGATCGAGGCGATCACCCGATCCTGGCTGGCGAACGGCACGATGCCGGGCCCGGCGATCTGTAGGTCCAACTTCACCAACGGTTGTTCGTTGATCCGCGTTCCGGTTTCGTGAATACCGGTGACTTGGGCGAGTGCCAGCACTCCCGTCTGCTCGAGTTCGGCGGTCCTGGCGGCCGATCGGACTCCCCCGGCGGTGATCGCCAGCGCGATCAGCACGTCGGCGGCGGTGATCAGCAAGCCCGTCCAGAACATCCACTTCAGCATCGGGTCGCTGCCCGTGGCGAAGTAGATCACCAGGAAGATCGGCCCGACGATCCCGCACAGCAGCACGAAGGCTTGGACCTTGATGTAACGCCACAACATCGCCTGTCACGCTCCCGTCGTCCGCGGCCTGCGTGTCAGATTAACGCCAATCGACCGCCTGGGAGCCGTATCGTCGGGCGATGCCGTCGGGAGCAGACACCCGGTCGCGGTGGACCCTGACGGCCGTCGCGATGGCACTGTTCTGTGTGCAGATCGACTACTTCGCGATGAATCTCGCCCTTCCCCGGATGGCCGACGAGTTCGGCACCAGCACATCGGACCTGCAGTGGATCATCAGCGTGTACATGCTCGCTCTGGGCGCCTTCATGGTGCCCGCGGGCCGTATCGGCGACATCTTCGGCCGACGAAGGGCGCTGCTGACGGGCGTCGCGTTGTTCGGGGCGGCTTCGGTGGCCTGTGCGCTGGCGCCGTCTGCGGGCGTGCTGATTGCCTTCCGGGTGGCGCAAGGGATCGGCGCAGCCTTGATCTTCCCTGTGTCCGTCAGCGTGCTGACCAACGCCTACCAGAGCGGCAAGGCCAGCCACGCGATCGGATTGGCCTATGGCATAGCGGCTTTGGGGAACGCGGCAGGCCCACTTATCGGCGGGCTGTTCACCGCTACCATCGGCTGGCGGTGGATCTTCTGGCTCAACCTGCCTCTGACCCTGGTGTCGCTCGCGATCGGGGCCCGTGTCATCACCGAGTCTTTCGATGAATCGGCGCCACGACGCATCGACGTGGCCGGGCTGGCTCTCATCAGCACCGGAATCGGATTGTTCACCTTGACCTTTGACCGCGCACCCGGCTGGGGGTGGCTGTCGGTGACGACGCTGATCGCGTTCTCCGGATCACTGCTTGCGCTGGCCGCCTTCGTCGTCGTCGAGAACAGAGTCCGGTGGCCGCTGGTCGATCTGTCGCTGGTCCGCAACGCGAGATTCGCGATTCTGGTGATGGCCGGCGCGGTCGCGAACATCGCGTACGCGGTGACCATTTTCCTGTCGACCGTGTCCCTGCAGGACGTTCGTGGACTGGGCCCGTTGACCGCCGGGCTGGTTTTCCTCGGCCCGTCGGCGGGTGCCGCCGTCGGCGGCGTGCTCGCCGGCAGGCTCGCCACCCGTCGCGCACCACTATTGGTGATGGGTGCGACGACGGTCGTCGCCGCCCTGAGCCTCTGCGCGCTCGCCGGATCCCGCGGGTGGACGCTCTATCTGCTCGCGCTCAGCGCGTGCGGTCTGACTCTCGGACTGGTCTATGCGTTCACGACTGTCGCGACGCAGGCGGTGGTGCGTCCCGAACGGGCCGGAGAGGCCGCCGGGGTCACGCTGACGGTATTGGTATCGCTGGCCGGTGTCGGTGTCGCGGCGTCGTCGACCGTACTGGAGATGTTGCAGCGCAACGGAATACCAGCGGCACGTGCAATCGACGTCGTACTTGCCGTGCTCGGAGTGCTACTCCTGGCCGCAGGCGCGGTCGTGCTGTGGACCGCCCGACGATCGGTTACGCGCTCGGCGCCGTCGCAGCCATCGGTGTCGCCGCGGCCAGCGGGATGACCGGAAGGGCCTCGGGCGCATCAGGTGTGACAGGGCCGGGGCCGATGAGTTGGTACAGCGGCTGAGTCCAGCGGTATCCACCGGAAGACTTCGTATAGCTGGTGTGGATGAGGGTCGCGACCTTCGACACGGCGTCGGCGTCGGGGTCGTAGTCGCATACCGCGTCGCCGAGCTCACACACGCTGATTGTGCGTGCGCCGATGGCCGGCGGAAGCGGCTTGGGTGCGTGGGCGAGAATCGGCCAGTCCTGCGCGACTCCCTTGCCTGCGCCGGGCACGCTGGTAACCGAGCCGATGTTGATGGTCGGGTCGGCGGGCAGGCGGTCACCGTCGGCGATCAGCAACGCGGCCACCACGTTCGGGTTCGTCCCGGCGGCGTGCAGATTGCGGTGCACCACCATCGCGCCCTGCGAATAGCCGGCGAGCACCACCTTCGACTCCGGGCAACGCTGGATGAACGCCGTGTACTGCGACTCGAGAGCGGCTGCGCCGGTGTCGACGCTGCCCATGAAGCCGAGCCACTCGCCGACGCCGCCGTCGTCGTCGGGCACCGCGATCGCCGGGTATGCGACGGCCTCGGCCGTCATCGTCCGCCCGTCGGCGGTCACCAGCTGCTGCACGTCGAGGTAGGACTGGTAGATGTCGTCGCCCATTCCGGCATTCGAGCTCAGGTCGCCGTCACGCTGTCCGGACCCCGCGGCGCCGAACCAGTGCACATCGGGGCACCCGGGTGCGGCTTGAGCCGAAGCCGTGGAAAGCCCTGCGAATGCGGCGCCCGCGATCGCGGCGGCGCTGACGAGCGTGGTGAGACGACCGAACATGAACCCTTACCCTTCTTCACCCCGACCAGGGCATACGCGAAGTACATCGTCGCCGCGTCCGCCGCCGTTACTCCCCACATTCGCGAGACGTACACAAGGGTCGCGATCGTCGAAGAATCGCAGCCCCCTTGTACGTCTCGCGAAGCACACAAACGAAAGCGGCGCCCACCGGAAAGGTGAGCGCCGCTTTGCGACTGGCTTCAGATCACTTGACGATCTTGGTGACCCGGCCGGCACCGACGGTACGACCGCCCTCGCGAATCGCGAAGCGCAGACCCTCGTCCATGGCGACGGGCTGGATCAGCTTGACCGAGATGTCGGTGTTGTCGCCGGGCATCACCATCTCGGTGCCCTCCGGCAGCGTCACGACGCCGGTCACGTCCGTGGTGCGGAAGTAGAACTGCGGACGGTAGTTGTTGAAGAACGGCGTGTGCCGGCCGCCCTCGTCCTTGGACAGGATGTAGACCTGGCCCTCGAACTCGGTGTGCGGCGTGGTGGTGCCGGGCTTCACGACGACCTGACCGCGCTCGACGTCCTCACGCTTGATGCCGCGCAGCAGCAGACCGACGTTGTCGCCGGCCTGGCCCTGGTCGAGCAGCTTGCGGAACATCTCGACACCGGTGACCGTGGTCTTGGTGGTGTCGGGGCGGATGCCGACGATCTCGACTTCCTCGTTGACGTTGATCACGCCACGCTCGACGCGACCGGTGACCACGGTGCCGCGGCCGGTGATGGTGAAGACGTCCTCGACGGGCATCAGGAACGGCTTGTCGGTCTCGCGGACAGGGTCCGGGATCGACTCGTCGACGGCCTCCATGAGCTCCTCGACCGACTTGACCCACTTCTCGTCGCCCTCGAGCGCCTTGAGCGCCGACACGCGGATGACGGGGGCCTCCTCGTCGAAGTCCTGGGCGGCCAGCAGTTCGCGGACCTCCATCTCGACGAGCTCGATGAGCTCCTCGTCGTCGACCGCGTCAGCCTTGTTCAACGCGACCAGGATGTAGGGCACGCCGACCTGACGGGCGAGCAGCACGTGCTCACGCGTCTGCGGCATCGGGCCGTCGGTCGCCGCAACCACCAGGATCGCGCCGTCCATCTGGGCGGCACCGGTGATCATGTTCTTGATGTAGTCGGCGTGACCGGGGGCATCGACGTGCGCGTAGTGGCGCTTGTCGGTCTGGTACTCCACGTGGGAGATGTTGATCGTGATGCCGCGCTGACGCTCCTCAGGCGCATTGTCGATCTGGTCGAATGCGCGCGACTCGTTCAACTCCGGGAACTTGTCGTGCAGCACCTTGGTGATTGCTGCGGTCAGCGTCGTCTTGCCGTGGTCAACGTGACCGATGGTCCCGATGTTGACGTGCGGCTTCGTCCGCTCGAACTTCGCCTTCGCCACTGTGTGGTCCTCCTGGACTGTTAGTGCTTGTCTAAAGCAGTGTTGATCTTTGCAGTTGTTTCTCGCCGCGAACCAACCGGGGTTACTGCCCGGTCGCCTTCGCGATGATCTCCTTCGACACGGCCGCCGGAACTTCGGCGTACGAGTCGAACACCATGGAGTAGTTAGCCCGGCCCTGGGTCTTCGACCGAAGGTCGCCGACGTAGCCGAACATCTCCGACAGCGGTACCAGCGCCTTGACGACGCGGGCACCCGATCGCTCCTCCATGGCCTGGATCTGACCACGGCGGGAGTTCAGGTCACCGATCACTTCACCCATGTAGTCCTCGGGTGTGGTCACTTCGACCGCCATGATCGGCTCGAGGATCACCGGCTGCGCAGCCTGTGCCGCTTTCTTCAGCACCTGCGAACCTGCGACCTTGAAGGCCATTTCCGACGAGTCCACCTCGTGGTAGGCGCCGTCGAGCAGCGTGACCTTGAGGTTGACCAGCGGGTAGCCGGCCAGCACGCCGTACTGCATGGCGTCCTGGGCGCCGGCGTCGACCGACGGGATGTACTCACGAGGGATACGGCCGCCGGTGACCTTGTTCTCGAACTCGTAGGTCGCCCCGTCCTCGCCGGTGAACGGCTCGAGGTCGATGATGACCTTGGCGAACTGGCCAGAACCACCCGTCTGCTTCTTGTGGGTGAACTCGACCTTCTCGACCTTGCGCTTGATGGTCTCGCGGTAGGCCACCTGCGGCTTACCGACGTTGGCCTCGACCTTGAACTCACGCTTCATCCGGTCGACGAGGATGTCGAGGTGAAGCTCGCCCATCCCGCCGATGACGGTCTGGCCGGTCTCCTGGTCCAGGTGGACCTTGAACGTCGGGTCCTCTTCGGCCAGCTTCTGGATCGCCGTACCGAGCTTCTCCTGGTCGCTCTTGGTCTTGGGCTCGATGGCCACCTCGATGACCGGGTCCGGGAACGTCATCGACTCGAGCACAATCTGCTCGTTGGCGTCCGACAGCGTGTCACCGGTGGTGGTGTCCTTGAGACCGATCACCGCGTAGATGTGCCCCGCGGAGGCCCGTTCAACAGGGTTCTCCTTGTTGGCGTGCATCTGAAACAGCTTGCCCAGCCGCTCCTTCTTGCCCTTGGTGGAGTTGATGACCTGCGAACCGGACTCGACGGTGCCGGAGTAGACGCGAACGTAGGTCAGCTTGCCGAAGAACGGGTGCACCGCGATCTTGAACGCGAGCGCCGAGAACGGCTCGTCGGTCGACGGCTTGCGGCTGATGGCCTCGTCTTCTTTGCCGGGCACGTGACCCTGCACGGACTCGACGTCCAGCGGCGACGGCAGGTAGTCGATGACCGCGTCGAGCATGGGCTGCACACCCTTGTTCTTGAACGCGCTGCCGCACAGCACCGGGTACAGCTCCGAGTTGACGGTCAGCTTGCGGATCGCGGCCTTGATCTCGTCGACCGAGATCTCCTCGCCGCCGACGTACTTGTCCAGCAGCTCCTCGTCGGTCTCGGCGATCGCCTCGAGCAGCTTGGTGCGGTACTCCTCGGCCTTCTCGGCCAAGTCGGCGGGGATGTCCTCGACCTCGTACTTCTCCCCGAGGGCGGTCTCGCCGCGCCACACCTTGGCGCGCATCTCGACCAGGTCGACCACGCCGATGAAGTCGTTCTCCGCGCCGATCGGCAGCTGAATCACCAGCGGCGTGGCGCCGAGGCGCTCCTCGATGGTGCGCACGGTGAAGTAGAAGTCCGCGCCCAGCTTGTCCATCTTGTTGACGAAGCAGATGCGCGGCACGTCGTACTTGTCGGCCTGGCGCCACACCTGCTCGGACTGCGGCTCCACGCCCTCTTTACCGTCGAACACCGCGACGGCGCCGTCGAGCACACGCAGGCTGCGCTCCACCTCGACGGTGAAGTCGACGTGGCCCGGGGTGTCGATGATGTTGATCTGGTTGTCATTCCAGAAACAGGTGACAGCCGCGGAGGTGATGGTGATTCCGCGCTCCTGCTCCTGCTCCATCCAGTCGGTGGTCGAAGCGCCGTCGTGCGTCTCACCGATCTTGTAGTTGACACCGGTGTAGTACAGGATGCGTTCGGTCGTCGTGGTCTTACCAGCATCGATGTGCGCCATGATGCCGATGTTGCGGACCTTGTTCAGGTCGGTAAGCACGTCCTTCTGTGCCACAGAAGTCTTCTCTTTCGCTTGGTAGTTGCTGTTGTCATTTCGCCCCGGCGACACCGCTCTGTGCCATGTCGCGCCCGCGACTCCGGGGCGTCACATCACCAGCGGTAGTGCGCGAACGCGCGGTTTGCCTCGGCCATCTTGTGGGTGTCCTCACGCCGCTTGACGGCGGCACCCAGACCATTGCTGGCGTCGAGGATCTCGTTCGCCAGACGCTCGATCATCGTCTTCTCGCGACGGGCCTTGGAGAAGCTGACCAGCCAACGAAGTGCCAGCGTGACCGAGCGGTCCGGACGCACCTCCACGGGAACCTGGTAGGTGGCGCCGCCGACGCGACGGCTGCGAACCTCGAGTGCCGGCTTGACGTTGTCCAGAGCGCGCTTGAGGGTGACCACCGGATCGGTGCCGGTCTTGTCGCGGGCCTGTTCGAGCGCACCATAAACAATGCGCTCGGCCAACGATTTCTTCCCGTCCATCAGAACCTTGTTGACCAGCTGAGTCACCAGCTGCGACCCGTACACCGGGTCGTTGACCAACGGACGCTTGGGCGCCGGTCCCTTGCGCGGCATCAGCTCTTCTCCTTCTTGGCGCCGTAGCGGCTGCGCGCCTGCTTGCGGTTCTTCACGCCCTGGGTGTCCAGAGAGCCGCGAATGATCTTGTAGCGCACGCCGGGCAGGTCCTTCACGCGGCCGCCGCGCACCAACACCATCGAGTGCTCCTGCAGGTTGTGGCCCTCGCCCGGGATGTAGGCGGTGACCTCAACCGCGCTGGTCAGCTTGACGCGCGCGACCTTCCGAAGCGCCGAGTTCGGCTTCTTCGGGGTGGTCGTGTACACGCGGGTGCACACTCCGCGGCGCTGCGGGCTGCCCTTGAGGGCCGCGGTCTTCGCCTTGGCGGGCTTGTCGTGGCGACCCTTGCGGACCAGCTGCTGGATGGTTGGCATCTACCGGCTTTCTGTGTTGCTGCTTCTTAAGTTCTGGTCAAGTCTGTGTACTGCGCTTTTGCCCCGGGCACGTACCCCGCGACCGGGTGTGTCGCACGCGCCCGTCCGAAGCAATTCGAAGGCATTGCCTCAATTCTCGGAGCATGGCGACATGCGAATTGGCCCGGCGTGCAGGCACGCTTAGCAGGTCCTTTTCGTACACGGGCCCGCGAAGCGCCTTATCTGCCAGGCACGATCGTCCACAATACCAGGACAGGGGCAGCGCTCCAAACCCGTCGATCGTGCCCTAACCGCAGGTCAGATGACATTCTCCGGATGCCTGTGGCGTATGTGGTTAACGACGCTCCATTCCGGAGGCCAATCGCATCACCATATCGCTGTACACCGCGTCGGTGTCGATACCGTCCATCGCCCCGGTCATCTCCAGCAGGACGAAACCGTGCATCGCCGACCAGAATTCCAACGCCGCATAGAACGCGTTCTCACCCTCGAGACCGTAGGAGCCCAGGACCGCGATGACGGGTGCGGCGGCCGCCCGGGTGGCTTCGGTGAACTCCGGGTCGTCGCCACCGAGCGGCATCCTGGTGAAGGCCGAATACCGTCCCGGATGGTGATGTGCATAGCTGCGGTAAGCACTGGCCATCGCGGTCACCGCATCGTCGCGGGTGCGGCCCTCCGCGACGTTGGTGAGCATGCCGATGAGGTCGCCGACGACGCGCATCCGCACTGTTCTGCGCAGGTCCTCGAGGCTGTTGACATGGTTGTAGAGCGATGGGCCCTTGGTGCCGAGCTGGGTGGCGAGCGCGTTGATGGTCAGCGCATCCCAGCCTTCGCGATCCAGGAAGGTCAGCGCGGCGTTGACGATCGTCTCGCGACTGAGCCGGGGGGCTTTCCTGGTGGACGTGCTCGGGGGCTGTGCCATGCGCGCTTCGCCCCCTGCCGTCTCATCTGTCCAAGTTGATACCCGGAGAAAACTAACACCTCTAGTTCCCTCGCAGTCAGTTGACGCGCTCCTGACTGAGCTCGGCGAGTTGTTCGGTGATCGAGCACAGATCGGGCAGCGTCGCGGGGTTCATGGTCTGGATGGACCAGGTGATGACGTCGCCGCCCTTGGCGACATAGAAGCTGCACGCATTTCCGTCGAACGCCTTGAACCCTTTGTTGCCGTCGACGGAGAGTTCGGTCAAGGTGCGACCGGCCTGTTGTTCCAGCGACCGCTCGGTGTCCATATCGCTGCCGCGGTACCACCAGGTCGAAATGCCCATCCCCGCGCCGACGGTGCCGAACATGGTGTTCTCCTGCCAGAAGCAGCCCGCGTCGCTGACGACCGTCTTGGTGAACCCGTCCGTCCCGGCGGCCGCCGCGATGTCGGCGTCGGTGATGCCGTTGCAGTCCACGCTGCGGAATCCGCCGTCCGGGTTCGCAGGCGCCGGAGAGGCCGGCGCGTCATCGGACGATCCGCAGGCCGTCAGCACGGCGGCGCAGGCGGCGAGCGCGACGAGTCGGCGAGTCCAGCGGGCGGGCACGGGTCACATCTCCGACTTCAGGGTGGCCGAGAGGAGATCCTGCGCTTCCTGGCACGGATCGCCGGCGCGCTGATCGCGAAACTGCACCCACCAACTCAGCACCCCGCTGCCCGCTGCGGCGGTGACCGAGCACGCCGCGCCCGTGATGTCGCGGCGCGCGACGAACGCCGGATGGCGTTCCACGACGGTCTCGGTGATCTTCGCGCCGCGCTCGGTGGCCAACGCGCGTTCGCGATCGAGGTTTCCAGTCTGGAACCAGGAGAACGTCGCGTCGATCGTCACGTCGCCGCGGAACGCCACGTACTGGCAGACCGCTCCGCTGTAGGGCCGCACGACACTGTCGGCGCCCAGGATCTCCTGGACGGTGTCGTCGTCGAGCAGGGCGCAGCGGTCGTCGACGTAACCGTAGTTCCGTTCGGGATCCGGTACGGCCGGCGTGGCTCGCTGCGCGGTTCCGTTGACGGTCTCAGCACACCCCGCCACCGTCACCATCACCACGACCGCCGCGACAGCAATCGGAAACCGCCAACGCATCGCCGCTCACGCTACCCAGCGCGACCGTTAATAGCGACTCGGGTGAACGTCTGTGGATCTCGCCGGTCGCGACGTACGCTTCCTCCATGATGTGGACAGCTGTGACTCGGTCACTGACGGCATCCGCCGTGGTGTTCCCGCTGATCCTTGCCGCTCCCGTGGCGCAGGCGGAACCGGTGGTCTGCAACCCGTTGGCGCGGGAGTGTGCCGACAACAGCGTCGTCGGTCGCCATCAGGGAACCGACACCACCATCACCGGTATCGGTGTCGTCGAGACGATCGACTGCGCCAACTCCACGCTGCTCGTCAACGGCGCGAACAATCAGATCACCACGCTGGGCACCTGCTGGGCGGTGACGATGCAGGGCAACGGCAATGTCGTCGTCGCCGACAACGTGATCAACGACATCACGGTCTACGGGTGGGACCAGACCGTGTTGTACAAGAACGGCAACCCGATCGTCTTGGACCGCGGACGTGAACTGGGAATGACCAACCGCATCAACCGGGTACCCGCATGAGCATGCGAGCCACCTCCATCGTCTATCCCCTCATCGGTGCGGCCGCCGCCGCGTTTCTGTTCACCGGCTGCGGATCCGAAAGCTCAGACACCAACACCCCCACCGCGACGGCGGGCACGTCCGGCGCCCAGGTCGAGGTCGGCAACACGATCAACTACGGCTCATTCGGCACGACCGCCGACATCGACTGCGCCGACGGCAAATCGCTCAACATCGGCGGGTCGAACAACACCCTCACGGTGAAGGGCACCTGTGCGAATGTGAACATCGGCGGCGCCGACAACAAAGTCAGCTTCGAGCGGGTCGACAAGGAGATCAGCGTCGTCGGCCTCAACAACACGGTGACCTACAAAGACGGTGATCCGAAGATCAACGACACCGGCAACAACAACACGATCACCAAGGGCTGAAACCGCTCTCTTCTGCGCGAGAGACCGTGTCTGCACAAGGCACGCCGCGGATCTGCGGCACTTTTCGGTCGCTCGCGCCGGGTCGACGGTCCGCAGGCTGCGCTAGGCGTTGGCGCCGTGCCTGCCCGCACCGGCCGCGAAACGGGCTGCCCCCTGAAGGGATTCGGCGGCGACGCGCGACATGCTGCCGAACTCGAAGTCCATCGCCTCGGGCTCCGAGCGGCCCCATTGGCTCAGAGCCGACAGACGATCGGCGCGCATGCACTGCTGCGGCAGCTGGGCCAGTTCCGCTGCGAGTTGCTCCGCCCGCTGTCGCGCTTCACCGGTGGGCACCACCCGGTTGGCCAAACCCATCGCCAAGGCCTCGGCCGCGTCGACAGCGCGGCCGGTGAGGATGAGGTCCATCGCCCGGCTGTGGCCGATCAACCGCGGTAACCGCACGGTCCCACCGTCGATCAGCGGGACACCCCAACGCCGGCAGAAGACCCCCATGATCGCGTCCTCCTCGACGACGCGCATATCGCACCACAACGCCAGCTCCAGACCGCCGGCAACAGCGTAGCCGCTGACCGCCGCGATCACCGGTTTGGACAACACCATTCGACTCGGACCCATCGGACCGGGGCCGGTGCGGTGTACCGGGTTGGCATCGGGCGTTCCGAATGCCTTCAAATCGGCTCCGGCACAGAACGTTCCGTTGTCGCCCCACAACACCGCGACGGAAGCCGAGTCGTCCTTGTCGAACTCGTCGAAAGCGGCGTACAGCCCGGCGGCGGCCGGACCGTTGACGGCGTTGCGCGCCTCGGGTCGATTCATGATCACCGTCGTCACGGCGCCGTTCTTCTCGACCCGCACTCCGCCCGTCATCTCGCCTCCATCAATTGGTCGCGTCGCGTGAGCGACAATCCAGTGTTGTCGCGCCGCGCAGACAACTCCGCGGCGAAGTCGTTGTAGGCCTGGCGCAGCGCCGCGCCCGGCCAGTCGTCGGGCAGCAGTTCTTCTGGCAACACCGGATCGGTGAGCAGGTGACGCACGATTGCGGTCGCAGCGACGAACCGGTCGGGAACCTCGGGCGCCGAGTCGATCTCGTCGAGCAACGACTGGCCCTCCCGCGCCCAGGCCGGCAGATCCCACAGCAGGCATACCAACTCGGCGGGTTCGGCGTCACGGGAAACCAACAGCCGCACTCGTTGCATCACCTCGGCTGGCAGCGCGGTGTCCAGGTTGTCCGGTCGCAGCCACACCCCCTCGCGCAGTTCGGCGAATCGGCCGTCCTGCAAGGTGCTTCGCAAACCGGCCCTGGCGCGGGGGTCGGACCCGATGCTGGTGATCACCACCGTGGTCCAGTCACCGCGCCACGGCCGCGTCCGGGGGTTGATGGCGTCGTCCTGCCGTCGTTGCCGCGCCAGCAAGCGGTCGGACAACCGGTAGCCGTCCTCGGAACGAACCAGATCGCCTGCGCCGACCATCCGCGTCAACGCGACCCGCACCGTCGACTCCCTGATGCCGAAATCTGCTGTGAGCTTGACCAGTTCGCTCGCGGTCGCCCATGCCGGGTGCGCCCCCAACAGGACGCTCAGCACGACGGAGCGGGCCGTCATCCGCGAGAGCGACTTCATCAGACTTCCGAAGCCCGGCGGCCGTGGTCGCCGAACGGCTCGTCGCGCTGCCGGACCGCTTCCCGGAAGCCGTGTTCGCGTGACTGCGCGACGAATGCGTGCCCTTCTGGTGTGTGGCGGGCGATGCCGTCGAAGACGGTGGAGACCATCGCGCTGTTGGCCGTCCCCTGCGAATACAGCGCGGAGTTCATCGCCAGCTTGACCATGATCAGCTGGTTGATCGGTACGCGGGAGATCCGCTCCACCAACCGTTCGGTGCGCGCGTCCAGCTCCTCGGGCGACGGCGCCTCGACCGCCAACCCCCATTCGGCGGCCTGCGCACCCGTTATCGAATCCCCGGTCAGCAGAAGACGTTTAGCGCGCTGATCGCCGAGCCGGTGGGCCCACATCCCGGCCGCGGGCACCCCCCACACGCGGGTCGGCGGGTAGCCGATCTTGGCGTCTGAAGCGGCGATCACCTGATCGGCGTGCAGCGCGATGTCGGTGCCGCCGGCGACACAGTAACCGTGGATCTTGACCACCGTCGGCTTGTCACAGTGCATCAGGCTGGAGAAGCCGCGGACGAACCTACTCATCATCTGGTAGTCGATCATCGGGTCCCACGGCTGATCCGGCAGGTGGTTGACGGCCTGCGTCCTGCCCGACAGTACGGTGTCGCGGTAGGGGCTACCGCCACCGGCAGACGACGATCCCTCGGCGTAGGCGGAAAGATCGAATCCGGCGCAGAACCCTTCGCCCCGACCGGAAACCAGAATCACGTGCACGTTCGGGTCGAGGTCGGCGCGTTCCACGAGCGCGGACAACTCCAGCGGTGTGTCCGCGACGATCGCGTTGCCCTTCTCCGGCCGGTTGAACGTGATGCGGGCGACCCGGTCCGTGACCTCGTAGGTCATCGTCTTCAGGTCGTCGAAGTCGACCGGCCTGATCGCGTGGGTCATCCCTTGACCAAAGCACGTTCGATGATCGGCGCGAGATCGAGTCCGGTGGGCAGGGTTCCGAACGCACCGCCCCAGGCGCCACCCATCCGGGTGGCCAAGAACGCCTCCGCGACGGCGGGATGCCCGTGGCGCACCAACAGCGAACCCTGCAGCGCGAGGCTGATGTCCTCGGCGACCTTGCGGGCGCGGTACTGAATGGTCTCGAGGTCACCCAGGGCCGGCCGTAAGGCCTCGACGTGGGCATCGAGTCGCGCATCCGCACCCGCGGTCCGACCAAGTTCGTCGAACAGCACGTCGATGCACTCCGGGCGAGTCGCCATGGCGCGCAACGTATCCAGCGCGCTGACGTTGCCAGACCCCTCCCAGATGCCCATCAGCGGCGCTTCCCGGTACAGCCGCGGCATGCCCGACTCCTCGACATAACCGTTGCCGCCCAGGCACTCCATCGCCTCGGCCGCGTGCGGGGTGGCGCGTTTGCACACCCAGTACTTGCCGGCCGCCAGGCCGATGCGCCGCAGCAGAGTCTCGCGGGTGTCGCCGCGCACCGCGGCATCGGTCGCGCCGGCCATGCGCATCGCCAGGACCGTGGCCGCCTCAGCCTCGACCGCGAGGTCGGCCAGCACATTGCGCATCAGCGGCTGATCAATCAGATACTCGCCGAACGCCTTTCGGTGCTGGGTGTGATGGATCGCGCGGGCCAGCCCGTTGCGCATGCTTGTCGCGCTGCCGAGCGTGCAGTCCAAACGTGTCAGGTTGACCATCTCGATGATGGTCGGCACGCCGCGGCCCTCTTCGCCGACGAGCCAGGCGACCGCGCCGTCGTATTCCACCTCCGACGACGCGTTGGCGTGGTTGCCGAGCTTGTCTTTGAGCCGTTGAAGAAACATCCGGTTGCGGCTGCCGTCGGGCAGAACTCGCGGCAACAGGAAACACGAGAGCCCGCCGGGCGCTTGGGCGAGCACCAGGAAGATGTCGCACATCGGCGCCGAGGTGAACCACTTGTGCCCGCGCAGCAAGTAGCTGCCGTCGCCGTTGGGGGTCGCCTCGGTGGTGCCGGCCCGCACATCGGAGCCGCCCTGCTTCTCGGTCATCGACATGCCTGCGGTGATACCGGCCTTGGTGGTGGGCACCTTGAGATCGGGGTCGTACTCGCGACTGACCAGCAGCGGTTCGTACACCGCCGCCAGTTCGGGGTTGTGGCGCAGTGCAGGCACCACGGCGTAGGTCATCGAAATCGGGCAGATGTGACCGGGTTCGGGCGTCCACACCGAGGTCTTGGCGGCGCGCACGACGTGTGCTCCGGGCCGGTCGTCGGCCCACGGTGCGGCGTGCAAGCCGTGCTTGATGGCCACGCTCATCAGCGAGTGGTAGGCGGGATCGTATTCGACCTCGTCGACGCGATGGCCGTAGCGGTCGTGAGTACGCAGAATCGGCTGGTTGCGGTCGGCCAGCTCGCCCCAGCGCTGCGCCTGCCTCGAGCCCGACAGCGCACCCAACTCAGTGACCTCGTCGAGGCCCCATTCGCCGCCCTCGCGGATCAGCGCCTCGGTGAGAACGGGCGAGGTCGCCGGGTTGTAGTCCTCCAGCGGGGGGACCTGGTTGGTGACGACATGCGTATCTGGCATGAGACCACTATTACACTTCTACGAACAGCTGCACAATAGTCGTAATAGCGGGTGGTCACGCCGAGGGCTGGTCCTGACGAGGCGAGGACTCTGCCGACCCGGCATAGAGTTTGCGCCCGCCCGCCCCGCTCAACCCGAAGGCGACCGTGCTGACCACCAGCACGAGCGACCCGGCAGCCAGCACCGTCTCGTCGACACCCATGCGGTCGGCCTCCAGCGTGAGATAGAACAGCGCCGACACGCCGACCGGGCCGAACCAGCCCAGGTAGAGCGAGTCCCGAATCTTCAGTCCCAGCGGACGGCCCAGCACCAGCAGGATGGGAATGCGTCGCAGCAGCAGAACGGCCAGCGCCAGGGCGACCCCGCGCCAGCCCAGGTCGAGCCAGGACTGCCACGGTAGCGTCGCCCCGAATAGTACGAACAGCGGCAGCACGGCGAACCGGTTGACCGCCTCGTCGATCGACACCTCCGCCGCCCGCTCTCTGCCGGTGCCCACCGCATTGAAGACGAGCCCACCGACGAAGACCGCGAGAATGCCGTCCGTCTGCAGAAGTCCCCCAACCCCAAGAATGCCGAGAGCCAACACGACGGTGAAGAACAATGCCGGCGCCGGGTCGGCGGCACCGTGTTCGTCGCCCAATTTGAGCGCCTTTCCGCCGGCCCAGCCCAACGCCGTGCCGATCGCGACCGCGCCGAAGACTTGCCACAGTGACTCGAGAACCGCCGCGCCGATCCCCGTCCCTCCCGCCAGCGCAATAGCCGCCAACACGAGCGGTAACGCCAACCCGTCGTTGGCACCGGACTCCAGGGACAGCAACTGGCGGTTGCGGGCTGGGATGTCTCGTTCGGCGTCCTCACCGGTTACCACGCTCGAGGCCAGCACCGGGTCGGTAGGACATACCGCAGCACCGAGCAACGCCGCCGTCGCGACCGGTATAGACAGAAAGAGCCAGCCCAACGCGGCGGTCACCACCGCCATCACCGGCATCGCCACCAGTACCAGGACTGTCACGGGACGCCAGCAGCGCCTCACGTCGGCGAACGGATACCGCAGGGCCACCGCCATCACCGACACCGCAAGCAGCACCCGGCTCACCTCGTGAAGCAGCGAATGCTCAGTGGTCAGTGGCGCCGTGTGGAACACGTCGAGCAGCTGTGAGCCGATCAGCGCTCCCGCCGCGAGCCCCAGCAGAGGTTCGGAGACCGGCAGCCGGCGCATCTTCGCCGACAGCGCGGCGACGATGACACCGAGAACGCCCACAGAGGTGAGCAGCAGGTCGGTTTTCATGGCTTGAGCCTCCCCTCTCTAGCCGCGGCGGATGGGTCAGCGGCTGTCGAGTTCGGCGACGACGTCTCGGCGGAGCCGCTCTGGTTTCATTACAGGCTCCGGCTTCGCCACGGGCTCCGGCGCAGCCGCGGGCTCCGGCTCGGCCGAGGGCTCGGGGGCGTCCGGTCGCTCGTAGAACGGAACCATCTCGACGGAGCGCTCCACAGCGCGCGACGCCCTCGCTCGTCGCCACTTCCCGTAACGGTGGAGGACGACGATGACCGCGGCGGCCAGCGCCCAGCCGAGCAGGATGTCGATGACGTAGTGCTCGGCGGTGTATACCAGCGTGAAAGCCATCAGGAGCACATAAGCCGCGAGCACTGGACGCCACGCTCCGTGTACGCGATGCCACAGGAAGGCCGCGACCGCTGCCGTCATGCCGGCGTGCAGGGACGGTATCGCCGCCACCAGGTTGACACTGGCCTGGCCGGCATCGAGCAGCGCGCTGGCGGTATGCATGTTCAGGTTGCCCCAGCCGCGTCCGACAATCCGCTCGATCCACGGATTCGCCCCGTCCTGACTGGATTGCATCGCCCCGAGCACACCGCCGTCGGGCACTCCTCGCGCCGAGCGGAACATGCAGGGCGCGTACGCCGGTCCGCCCTCGACGTCGGCAGGGGTGCAGCGGGCCGCGGCCCACGGCGGCGCTGCCGGAACCAGCGCGTAGATGGCCAAGCCCGCGAAGTTCAAACCGACGAACAGGCGCACAAACGCCTTCCACTCCGCGCGATCACGCAGCCACAGCGCCCCGGCCACCACGTACGGCAGGATGAAAAACGACATGTAGACGCAGCTCAGGACGACTTCCCACCACGGTGGTTGTCCCTGCTTGAGCTGCTCCTGAAGCCACACCGTCGGCACGGTGCCGAAGAAAAGCCAGCGATCGGCCTCGACGGGCCAATCCCACAGCGTCGGTCGCCCGATCATGTCCGCGGCGCCCCTGCTCAGGTCGTAGGCGAGCAGGATCAGCGCGAACGGAAGCCAGTCGCGAATGACATAGAGCATGCGGCGGACCTGACCGATGCTCGCAGCCAGCAGGCCGGTGGCGATGTAGAGCAGCACCAGCTCACGGTTGAAGGCGAAACCCTCGGTGACTGTGCGGTACACGATGACCGCAGCCCATATCGCGACGGCGATCCTGCGCACGTACTTGAGCCGGCGGTCCCGCGTCTGGGCTGTCTCGGGGGCGCGCTGCGACGCAACTGACGACTCGTCGACCGCAGACACTTAGTTGAATCTAGTTCACCCCGCAGTTGCCGCGCGTTCGACTGCGGTTCGGTTATCAGGTCGTGATGTGCTCGCGCAGGAAGGCGATGTCGTCTTTGCGACCCTCGTCTGCGGTTTCGCAGATGACGGGTGCGCCGGCGGCCTGCACCACCGCGACCAGCAACTGCGGATCGATCTGGCCGGTGCCGAAGTTGGCGTGCCGGTCGGCGCCCGACCCGGCCGCATCGCGCGAGTCGTTGCAGTGCACCAAATCGATGCGTCCGGTGATGGCTTTGATCCGGTCGACGGCGTCGATCAGCTTCTCCCCCGCGGCCCACGCGTGGCAGGTGTCCAGGCAGAAGCCGATTCCCTTATCGCCGATGTGGTCCCACAACCGGGCGATGACGTCGAAGTGGCGGGCCATCGCGTGGTCGCCGCCCGCGGTGTTCTCCAGGTAGACGGGCACATCGGTCTCGAGGTAATCCAGCGCCTTGACCCAGCGTTCGAAACCGGCTTCCCAGTCTTTGTCGTCGGCGTGACCGCCGTGCACGATGACCGCCGTAGCGTTGATCTCCGCCGCCGCGTCGCAGGTGTCCTGCAGGATCTTGCGCGACGGGATACGCACCCGGTTGTTGGCCGACGCGACGTTGATCAGGTACGGCGCGTGGACGTAGAGCGGAACGCTGGACGCCTTGAGCGTCTCGGCGTCGTCTCGCGGTTTGGGTTTCTTCCAGCTCTGCGGGTTGCCGAGGAAGAACTGCACCACGTCGGCGCCGTCAGCTTCCGCCGCGGCCAGGGGGTCGTCACCGTGGACGTGCGAACCGATGAGCACGACGCCAGTCTAGGCAGAGCCACCGACATGACTGGCCGGGACCATCTCTCCCCGGCGAACGTGGGTTACCCGCACATCTATCGCGCTTCGAAGTCAAGTGGTTGGTGCAACATTCGGGGTTCATGCTGCTGCTTGGGTGATGAGTGCGTTGAGTCGGTCGGCG